>JBEUIR010000069.1:0-9853 GCA_040415395.1 Candidatus Thiothrix namsaraevi | reverse complement strand
GCTCTAACGCCGCCCGCAATTCCAGCTCAATGCCGCAATATTGCCTGCACCCATACACCGGAAAACGGAACTCATGTAACGGCGCAAGCCACTCCAACTTCATTAGCCAGCACTTGGGTGCTGCACAACAGCAATACGGTAGCAGTCAATTTTTTCAACATAATATACTCCTTCTTACTCCCTTCACCCCTTGCGGGGGAAGGGTTGGGGATGGGGGGAATTCTTCACGTATCCGCCCAACGGCGAACCAAATTGTGGTAAATCCCGGCGAGTTTGACGGTTTGCGGATGCCCCACGCCGAGTTCCATGGTCAACTCTTGGATACTCTGGTCGAGGTCGTAGAGCAGGGTGCGTTGCCCATCATCGCGGATCATACTTTGCATCCAAAGAAACGAGGCAAGGCGTGCGCCACTGGTGACTGGACGTACCTGATGCAAACTGGTGGAGGGATATAGCACCATATCACCTGCCGCGAGTTTGACTTCCTGTGCGCCAAAGTTGTCTTCGATCACCAATTCGCCACCTTCGTACTCTTCCGGTTCGGCGAAAAACAACGTGGCGGAAACGTCGGTGCGCACTCTGACAATCGTTCCCGGTACGTAGCGGATGGAATTATCGACATGCACACCGAAATTGCCGCCACCTGCGTAGCGGTTGAACATCGGTGGGTAGATTTTCAATGGCAAGGCAGCAGAGATAAATTGCGCATTGTTGGCGAGTGCATCGAGAATGAAATCACCGAGTTGTTGCGCCAGTGGCGAAGTTTGCGCCAGTTGCAGGTTGTTTTTGGCGGTGGCGGCTTGTTGACCTGCCGTTACTTTGCCATCTACCCATTCTGCCGCGTCCAGTTGGGTGCGACACTGGGCAACTTGTTGTTTGGTCAAGACATTGGGTATACACAGCAGCATAATTAAAAGTCGTAGGTTAGGCTAAGGTTAGTGGTGCGACCCGGTGCAACGTAAGTGAACGGTGCACCGCTGCGGTATAACGCTTCGTAGATGGTTTCATCCGTGGCGTTTTTCATATTCAACTGCGCTGACATTTTGTTGTTGATTTTGTATTCACCCATCAAATCGAGGCGATTGGAAGCTTTAATGGTGTTACCCGTGGTTGCCGCAAATGCACCGCCGCCCACTTCACCCGTGTGAATCACGCTGCCACCGACGGCGATTTTCGGTGTGATCTGGTACTTGGTTTGCACACTGGCGCTCTTTTCCGCAATGTTGGCTAACGGTTTACCGAGATTCGCCGGTGTTGCTGAGCCGGTGATTTCGCTATCCATGTAGACCGCGCCACCGGCAAGGCTGAGTTTTTCGGTGACATTACCGGAAACACCCAGTTCCACACCGTTGATGCGTACTTCACCTTGGTTGCTGGTGCTGGATTCGATTTTGTTACTCTTGTCCAATTGGAACACTGCGGCACTGACGGCGAGGTTATCGTTGGCTAGGTTCCATTTGGTGCCGAGTTCGATGCTCTTATTACGCTCTGGCTCAAATGCAGCAACTGAAGCATTTAAACCACCGTAGGCAACATCGCCCACGCCGTCATACATTTCGCCCGGTACGTTGGATGAGGTACTGACTGAGACGTAAACGCTACCGTTTTCCTTGGGCTTATACACCACACCGGCATGACCATTGGTAAAGCCTTCGTTGTATTTGACCGGTGGCGCAACCCCATTCACCGCGCCACTGGTTGTACCCGCCCCGTAAGTAAGCGATTCGCTGGTAATATCAAAGGTGTCATGACGGATACCGCCGAAGACTTCCCATTTGGGATTGAGTTTGACTGTATCCATGATGTAGACCGAGTTCACATCGGCACTAATGTTCGAGGTGCTGCTCACACCATTGATGCCCGGTGCGGCAACGTTATTGTTCGGGTTGATAATGTTCAGTACGGGAGCGGGAACGCCGCTCGGATTGGTCGTTGCGTTAAACGCATTCAAGCGCGGTACGTCGTTCTTGATTTTTTCCTTACTCACCTCAAAACCGCCGACCACAATATGCTCAACATCGCCTTGATAGAATTCATGGGTGATTTGGGTGCTATTGCCGGTGAATTCATTGGTGAAATCGGCGGTGTTCACGCTATTGGTGACGGTCGCATCCGGGGTTAAACCCGTTGCTGGTACGCTCCCCGGTTTGGAAACGATGTACTTATTGGTGGTTTCGCCCACACGGGTTTTGCTGCTGATCGTGGTGTTCGGCGATACTTTGTAGTCCACCGTACCTGTTAAAATATCCGCGCCCGTGTCGTGGAAGTCACGCCCGACAATCACGTAAGAGTTGTTCCGATCAACCGCTGCCGGTGCGCCGGTTGTCCGATCCCACGGATGCCCACGGTCTGGCATGGCTTCGTTGCGCAGGTGGTAATAATCCAAGGAAACGTCCATTTTCTCGCTGGCTTGGATGTCAGCCGCGATGGCGGCACCGTGACCCTTTTTGTACAGGTGATCCCGTCCGGCAATCTCGGAATCTTGAATCATGAGGTTGCTGCGCACTTTCACTTTGTCGTTGACCACGCGGTTAGCGTCAAGGGTTGCACGGTTGTCGTCGCCTACGGTCAAGGTGCCGCGTGCAAAGTTAGCATCCTGCGGTTTTTTGGAAACGCTGTTGACTGCGCCGCCTGTCGTACCACGCCCTGCGAAGGTAGAGCTTGGGCCTTTGGCAATTTCGATTTGCTCAGAGGCGAACACATCACGTGTAGTGGAGCCGGGGTCACGCATTCCGTCGACGAAAATGTCATTGCGTGTGTCAAAACCACGGATCAGGAAACGGTCGCCTTCCGCATTACCGCCTTCGCCTGTGCCCATTGTCACACTCGGTTGGGTACGCATCAGGTCTTTCAGCGCCATCACGCCCGCGTCTTCCATCTGTTCTTTGCCGACCACGGTGATGGTTTTGGAAACGTTCAAGAGAGGTTCGGTGAATTTGGTGTTGGCGGATTTGTCGACTTTGTATGGCGCTTCCGGGTCAGCGTTCGGGTTGGAACCGGGGGCGGCTTGTTTGGCTTCTGCGGTCACACCTTCGAGCTGGGTAACGTCAGCTTTCGCATCTTTGGTTTTTTTGGTGTCATCCGCCGCTTGGCTAGGGACAGCAATAGTTGCCATCATCACAAATGCAGCGGAGGCAAGGGCAATAGCGGGGGATTCGGCACGGTTAACACTGCTACGGATAGCAAGGGGTTTTTTCTGACAGCTCACGGGATACTCCTGATAAAAATGTTACTCGAAGAAGCATCCGTGGCTGTCAGGTCGTTGGCTATACGATGCGTACTCTGTGGGGTGCAGATGATAATCATTCTATTTCACAGGTCAAGACTTTTGTGGTAAAAATGCGAATAATTTCTATTTGAGCCACAAAAAATGTCACAGCAAGCTTATTTAACGCAAATCCCCCCCGAAATTGCAGCAGTGAGTGATTATGAGGCGTTTGCCCGTGCGCGGCTGGATGACAATGCTTGGGCGTATGTACACAGCGGTGCTGCGGATGAAATCACCTTTCGTAACAATCGCTTGGCATTCGATATGTGCAGTTTGCGGAATCGGGCATTGGTCGACGTGCGGGGTGGGCATACGCGCTTGGAGCTGTTTGGGCAAACCTTGCAGCACCCGATATTACTAGCACCTGTGGCTTATCAACGCTTGTTTCACCCCGAAGGGGAATTAGCCAGCGTGCGGGCAGCGGCAGCGATGGATGCGGCAATGGTGGTGAGTACCTTGGCAAACCATACGCTGGAAGACATTGCACGTCAGGCACACACGCCCTTGTGGTTTCAGCTTTATTTCCAAGCGGATAGAGAGTTTACATTGGGGTTAGTACGGCGGGCGGAAGCGGCGGGTTATCAAGCATTGGTGGTAACGGTGGATGCCTCGCTTGCGGGGGTGCGCAATCGCGAGCAACGTGCCGGTTTCCGTTTGCCTGCGGGGATTAGTGCGGTGAATTTGCAGGGAATGCCGCAAGCGTCGGTGGCATTGGCGCAAGGGCAAAGTCAGGTGTTTGACGGTTTGATGGCACATGCACCGACATGGCGCGATATTGAGCGCTTGCGCCAATTGACGGATTTACCCTTGCTGTTGAAAGGGATTACCCACCCAGAGGATGCCAAGCTGGCACTGTCGTTGGGGGTAGATGGTTTGATCGTGTCGAATCACGGCGGGCGCACCTTGGATACCGTACCCGCATCCCTGCATCTGTTGCCAGCGATTGCCGCGGTGGTGCAGGGGCAAATGCCCTTGCTGTTGGATGGCGGCATTCGGCGTGGCACGGATATTGTCAAAGCGCTGGCATTGGGGGCAAGTGCGGTGCTGATTGGTCGCCCGCTGATTTACGGTTTGGCAACGGCGGGGGCGCTGGGCGTGGCGCATGTATTGCGCGTGTTGTGGGAAGAATTGGAGGTGGCGATGGCATTGACAGGTTGCCGTACTTTGACAGACATTCAGCAGCGCACGGTATTTACTGCGATTAATGCTTGAAAATGTAAATAGTAACAATTACCATCTTGTGCAGATTTACTTGACATCATTAGCCATCCGCCCCAACAGCCACGGTAGCCACGGTTCAGTAAAACCCTGCGCTTAACTTTACGAGGTTTTACTCACACAATGGAATTTCTCAAACTGTATCTGGATCACATGGTGCTAGGCACGCTGGGCTTAATGAGCTTTATTATGCTGGCGTTCGCGGTGGAACGTTACCTCTACTTCTGGCGTATTAAACTGGCGGATTTCAAGCACATTGAGCTATTGAAAGTCGCCTTGACCCGCAATCTGACCACCATTTCCAGTGTTGGCGCGAATGCGCCGTATGTGGGGCTGTTAGGCACAGTTTTGGGGATTTTGATTACCTTCCACGAAATGGGGCAAAGCAGCAAGCTGGATGTAAACAGCATTATGCTTGGGCTGGCAATGGCACTGAAAGCCACCGCTGCTGGGCTGTTGGTTGCGATTCCTGCCATTCTGTTTTACAACGGCTTGATGCGCAAAGTGGACGTGCTGGTAGGGCGTTGGGTTGCCTTGCAGGATGGTCACGCATGAAACGCTTTGACCAGATCAATATGATCCCCTTCATCGACATTATGCTGGTGTTGCTGGCGATTGTGCTGACCACGGCAAGTTTTGTATCCCAAGGGTTGATTCCGGTTAATCTGCCTGTTGCCGAACAAGTCAGCGAGCCGTCAAAAGATGAAGAGCCACTGGAAATTGCCATCAATGCGCAGAATGAGTTTTTCCTTGGTGAAGAAAAAGTCACGCTGGAACAAATGGCTGAAAAGCTGAAAGTACAAGCCACGCCAGAAACCCTGATTGTATTGCGCATTGACAAAGCCGCTGTGTTTGAGCATTTCGTCAAGCTGATTGATTTGCTGAAAGCACAGGAACTTAACAACCTTTCGATACAGGCACAGCAAGATCCATGAAAACCTGTCATATCAGTGGCTTTGGTATTTCCACGGCTGTGCATCTTGGGCTGGCGTTACTTCTGATGCCGCTCCTGTTTGCCGCAGAAACCAAGCCGGAAGAACCCCCCATTCTGCCGGTGGAATTGAGCATGTTCAAGCCGCAAGCCCCCGAACCTGCCCCTGAACCCGTGCCACAAGTAGCGCCGGAACCACCGCCGCCGCCACCCCCACCACCGCCGCAACCTAAGCCCAAGCCAAAGGAAAAGCCGAAACCGGAAAAACCCAAATCGGAAAAGAAGGTGGAAAAACCCTTGCCCAAACCCAAACCGGAAAAGGATTTGCGCCAAGAGCAGGAAGAACGCGAACGCCGTGACGCAGAACGTCATGAGCGTGAGGAACAGCAACGCCAACAGGAAATGCGCGAACAGCAACAACGTGAAGCCGCCGAGCGTCAAGCACGCCAACGGGCGCAACAGGAAACTGCTGCGCGTGCAGCAGCTCAAGCCCAAAACGAAGTGCCGGTGATTACCAACCCGCGTTACCGCAGCCCACCGCGCCCACCGGAGTATCCACGCCGTGCGCTAGAATCGGGTGCGGAAGGCACTACCATTGTACGTGCCAACGTTAGCCCCAGCGGTAGCGTGATAGCCGCCAGCGTCCAGAAATCCTCTGGGAATGCATCACTGGATTCTGCCGCTGTCAAAGCGGTACGCGGTTGGAGCTTTGTACCCGCGACCCGTGGCGGGCAAAGCATTGAGTCGATTGTGCAAGTACCCGTCAATTTCAAAATCAATTGAGGAAAACCAGCGTTAGTGAGCGTGTAGTGTTATTTGTATCTGTTACTCGCTTCCGGCATCCTGTTAATTCTATTGATTATCAGGAACTGAGCAATGGACACCATCAACAATCAGCGCCGTCGGGTATTACTGTCAATGGGCGCAGGCGGGGTTGCTTGGCTGGCATGGCGTGCCACATGGCAACCTGCCAGCGCTGCCACTTCCCCCGCCTGTGTCATCACCCCCGAACAAATGGAAGGCCCGTATTTCGTCGATGAAATGCTCAACCGTGCCGACATCCGTACCGACCCCACCGACGGCACAACCGTAACCGGTATCCCTCTGCAACTGCAATTACGGATCCATGCCGTCAATGGCACAACTTGCACGCCGTTGCCCAAAGCATTGGTAGACATCTGGCACTGCGATGCTAACGGTGTGTATTCTGGAGTGCAGGATTCCAGCTTTGACACGGTTGGCAAAAAATTCCTACGGGGGCGTCAAATCACGGATTCGGAGGGCAACGTGACGTTTACCACCATTTATCCCGGTTGGTATCCGGGGCGCACCGTGCATATTCACGTCAAAGTTCGAGTAGACACTGCCGACGGTAAGGCGCAGGAATTCACCTCGCAATTGTATTTTGATGATGCTTTTACCGATGAAGTGTACAAGCTTGCCCCGTATAACAGCCGCGAAGCCCGTTTTCCACGTAACGATGGCGATGGTATTTTTCGGCGTGCTAATGGGGACAAGTTGTTGCTGCAACTGGCTGGGGATGCATCGGGGTATACCGCAAGTTTGGATATAGGCATGGCAGTCGGCTAAACACTGTCGCCATTTTCGATAAAAAATAGAATGATACGTTCGTTTTAATCAACTGGATAGGTTAACGTAAAAGGACTAAAACTACGGGGGTGAGGCAATCACATAACGACCACGAGGAGGAAACACCATGAGTGACGTAAGCAAATGTCCTGTCATGGGACATGCCAACATACCCACCGCCAGCAATGCCGGTCGTGGCACATCCAACCGCGACTGGTGGCCTAACCAGTTGAAACTCAACATCCTGCACCAGCACACCGCCAAATCCAACCCACTGGGCGCGGATTTCAATTACGCCGACGAATTCAAAAAGCTCGATCTTGCAGCTATCAAACAAGACCTCTACGCGCTAATGACCGATTCGCAAGACTGGTGGCCTGCCGATTACGGTCACTACGGGCCAATGTTCATCCGCATGGCCTGGCATAGCGCAGGCACGTACCGGATTTCGGACGGGCGCGGTGGGGCAGGGCATGGCAATCAGCGTTTCGCCCCACTCAACAGTTGGCCAGATAACGTTAACCTCGACAAGGCACGGCGTTTGCTGTGGCCGATCAAGCAGAAATACGGCAACCAGATTTCGTGGGCCGATTTATTCATCCTCACCGGCAACTGTGCGCTGGAGTCGATGGGCTTCAAGACCTTCGGTTTTGCTGGCGGGCGCGAAGACATTTGGGAACCCGAAGAAGATGTGTACTGGGGCGCGGAGGCTGAATGGCTGGGAGGTGACAAGCGTTACAGCGGTGAACGCGATCTGGAAAACCCCTTAGCAGCAGTGCAAATGGGGCTGATTTACGTGAACCCCGAAGGCCCCAACGGCGAGCCGGACATATTGGGTTCAGGTCGAGATGTGCGTGAAACCTTTGCTCGCATGGCGATGGACGATTACGAAACCGTTGCCCTTACTGCTGGCGGACACACTTTCGGCAAATGCCACGGCGCAGGCAGTGCCACCCACGTTGGTGCTAAACCCGAAGCCGCTGCTATCGAACAAATGGGCTTAGGCTGGAAAAACAGCTTTGGCAGCGGCAAAGGTGGCGACCAAATCGGCAGCGGCTTGGAAGGTTCCTGGACACCAACGCCGACCCAGTGGGATAACAGCTATCTGGATATGCTCTTCAATAACGAATGGGAATTGACCAAAAGCCCCGCCGGTGCATGGCAATGGACACCCAAAACCGCCACGGAAAGCAATCTTGCTCCAGCAGCGGATGACCCAGCTAAACGTGTGCCAATCATTATGACCACGGCTGATATGGCAATGCGTTTTGACCCGATTTACGAACCGATTGCACGGCATTTTCAGCAAAATCCTGATGAATTCGCGGATGCGTTTGCACGGGCATGGTTCAAACTGACCCACCGCGATTTAGGGCCGCGTTCCCGCTATTTGGGGGCGGAAGTGCCAGCGGAAGTGTTGTTATGGCAAGACCCTGTGCCGGTGGTTGATTATGTGTTAATCGACGCGCAGGACATCGCTAACCTTAAGAGTGAAATTCTGGCATCTGAGTTGAGTATTAGCGAACTGGTCACAACGGCTTGGGCTTCAGCATTCACTTTCCGAGGTTCGGATAAGCGCGGGGGCGCGAACGGTGCGCGGATTCGTCTTGCCCCGCAAAAAGATTGGGCAGTGAATCAACCTGCGCAACTCGCCAAGGTATTGCAGGTTCTCGAAGGCATTCAAAGCGCGTTCAATGCCGCGCAAACGGGTGGCAAACACGTCTCAATGGCTGACCTGATTGTATTGGGTGGGTGTGCAGCAGTGGAGCAGGCGGCGGCGAATGCCGGATTCGCGGTTGAAGTACCGTTCACCGCAGGGCGCACTGACGCAACACAAGAGCAGACCGATGTCGAAGCCTTCGCTGTGCTTGAGCCAGTGGCAGACGGTTTCCGCAATTACCTCAAGGGCAAATACGCCGTGACAGCCGAGGAAATGCTGCTCGATAAGGCGCAATTGCTGACCTTGACTGCACCGGAAATGACTGTGCTAGTCGGTGGGATGCGGGTGTTGAACGCTGCCTTTACCCAACGACCTGAAGCACTCACTACCGATTTCTTCGTGAATTTGGTCGATATGAGTACGGACTGGCAAGCTACCGCCGATGCGAATGTGTTTGAAGGGCGGGATCGCGCCACGGGTGCTATGAAATGGACAGGTTCACGTGTGGATCTCGTGTTTGGCGCAAACTCCCAGCTTCGCGCTGTGGCAGAAGTGTATGCACAGAACGATAGCAAGGCGAAATTCGTGCATGACTTTGTGGCAGCATGGAACAAGGTAATGAACCTCGACCGTTTCGATTTGGCATGAAACCAGAGAGTAACCTTACCCCCCAAGATTTGCCAGCCATCAATGCGGTGATCGAAGCCGCTGTGATGGGCTGGCAGTTGCCGGAACGGGTAAAACGTTTGTCCTTACCCAGTTACCGTTACGATGCGGCGGATCTTCAGCATTTGCAGATGCAAGTGTTGCGGGATAATACGTCGCGCATTGTGGCGGTAGCGGCGTGGGAGGCGGCTGATCCGCGTGATACCCCGGCGCAACAAACGGGTTTATTGCTGCACGGCATGTATGTTCACCCAGCGTTTCAGCGTCAAGGGTTGGGAAAAGTGTTGTTGCAGGCGGCGCAACACGCAGCCTTAGCAGGCGGGTATGCAGGTTTGTTAGTGAAAGCGCAGGCGGATGCGGAAAGTTTTTTCGCTGCTTGTGGTTTGTTGAAGTTGCCGGTTGAAGACGCAAGTCGCCATTACGCCAATCGTTATTGGGAACCCGCGACGTATGACAAACTAGGCTCAAGCCATTGTGGTGTGCCACGGGCAGGGTTTGTCGCGGTTGGTGGTGATGTTGG
>JBEUIR010000068.1:5434-9882 GCA_040415395.1 Candidatus Thiothrix namsaraevi | reverse complement strand
AATTATTTTATACTTTGAAGGAGTATTTCTTTATCAGATTAATCATACCGCTCGTCCTTGAATAAGCTCAAGTTATCACCGATCAACGGTAAATACGTTTACGGCTGCACCTCTAACGAAGCATCCACAAACTGCCAACGCTCATCCCCCGCCTGATATGTGAAGCGGTATACCCGTTTGTGTGGATTGTTTTCTGCCAGCAGACGAAATCCGAACTCCATCTCCTTGACCTGCATCACGTATTGCCCCGACCGCTCGGCAAACTCGAACTTGCGCACACTGGTGCTATTCCCATCTGGCAAGGTTGCCAGCGCAAATTCATGACGCACCTCCTCCGTGAAATTCCCGCTGGCATCCAATGCCACCGAATACACATCCGAGGAACGTGCTGACCCGAAATACAAGCGCTTGTGCTGCGCCCCGTTGAACACCCCGACCCCAATCGCATCGGTCGCCTCCAACTGCGCTTTCACTTGCCCGCTTGCCACATCAATGCGGTAAATGCGCCCGTGCGCCTGACGCGGCTCTGAACCTGCCAAAGAACTCGCATACAAACTGCTGGTATCGCAATCGTAAAACAGCCCCATCGTCCCAAACGGATTAGACTGCGACGGCGGCGTCACCGCTGGCAATTCCAACCACAACGCCATTTCCCCGCTTTTGGCATCAATCCGGTAAATGCGGTTTTGCAAAGCGGGCGGATTATCCGCCAGACTGACTTCGGGCGTGGGCGCAACGTAAATATTGCCATCCTCATCGCGGGTAAATGCCCCCACATGCCCCGCATCGTCCCACGTCGGATGCTGCCAAGTTTTACGGGTTTGCGGATTCAGCAAACGCAAGCCGGTGTAACCGCGCTGCTGGGTATCAATCGCCACCGCCTGCCCAATCCCGGTTTGACTGATGAAAGCAGGCATTGCTTGGCAAGCATTTGCCACACCGGGTTTGAAATTGCCCATGTCCGGTTCGTTGCAAGCACTCAGCAGCAATAGCACCACCAACCCACTTAACCCTTTAGCCTTCATGTTGTTCCCCTTGTTGTACCACCCCCAACACCAAGCCAAATGGTGACAAGAGCTTATTCGCTGTCGAGAGGGACGGGTTCGCCTTGCCCGCCTCAATTTCATGGATAGTCCGCACTGCCACACCGGTCAAGCGGGCGTATTCCGGCACGGTTAAGCGCATTCCCGTGCGCAATGTCCGCACCGCCTGCGGCAATACCATTCCAGGCTGCATGGTAATACTGTCCAACAAGGCTACCCGTTGGCGCAATTGTTCGGCGGCTGACAGGGGTTTATAACGCTTATCCATCAGTACATTCCCGCAACTTGCGCCCTGCCTGCCGGATGCTGGGCGCAAAGGTCTGGATAGTTGCTTCATCCACCCCCAATGCCAGCATCTGCTCCGGCAACTGCAATACCTTATCCGCCATTGCTCGTAAACCTGCCAAGAGTGAAGGCAATGCAACCTTGCCAGCCTCCGCTGCCTGACAGGCGGCTGCCCGCCAATCGGGATGACCGTCATCCTGCTGTTCCCAGCGCATGTTGCGGGCAATGCCATCTGGGTGAAACAGCATCGGTGCAAAATCAAATACCGGGGTCAACCCCACCCAGCCATCTGCCCGCCGTTGAAGCGCCGTGTTGCGCCCGTGGTTATCCTTGTTGCCTAACACCACATTGGCAACATCACGCTTTAGGTATTCCAGTATTTCTGTTAGCGGATCGGTAACAGCATTGCCCAGCCAATAGCAGGCGGTGTTATGGCTCAGTTTCCTCCCAAAACCACTGCATCCACACAAGGCATACAGGCTCTCCTGCGCATGGCGTACCACCTGACCAGCATGGCATTCGCGGTCAAAACGCGGTACAAACAATGCGCGTTGTTCCAACAACAAGCGATCGTATACCCGCAAACCTAAAAAACGCGCCAATTCCATCCATACCGCCTCCAGCGACAGGATGCGGTTCAATGCGGCATCCTGCCCACGGGCAAATTTCACCAGCCAATGCCGCCGTGCCAACGCATCCGGCAAGGCATGGTCAAGGAACAGCTTGCCGTTGGCATCTTCGGTCAACAGGATTTTGGGCCATTCACCCTGTACCGCCGACGAACCAGCCACAAACAGACCGTGTTGTGCGAGATATTCGGCAAAGGCTTCACCGCGATGCGCCACTTCCGTAAAACTGAAACCTTGCTGTTGTAGCGGGCTGCGTTCCTGTAACCAGTCAAACGCCTCCCGCACCCGGCAATTGCCCACCGGATTCGCCGCCCCACTGCGCAATAATCGCCAATCTGCCGTTGCTTCTACATGGGCTGGCAACCCCAATTGGCGTAACAATTCCTGCCGCCCATAGCCTTGTGGCAACAAATCCATAATGAAACCAGGCCAAGTGTTAGCCTGCAAAGGCTGAAAACCCACCGGAAATGTCCAAGACAACGCGGCGGCATCACGCCTGCCCGCCTGCTCCAGCGCGTAATCCACCACATAGCCGAGGTAAGCGCGGCTCTTCCAGCCAGCATCCGGCGCATCCAGCAAGCTCATGCTGCCAGCCGTGCGCCATTGCCCTGCCTGAAAAATTTCAAAAGTGATTTCGTTATCCATTCCTGCATTATAGTAGCAATATTGATAGAAAGATAACGGCTATTTCCGCAATATATTGCTGTATCACTTCACCGGCGTAAACATCGGCCCCGACCAGCAAGGCCACACCTCGATATTTGCCACCCCATCTTTCACCCGCGTATCTGCCCAGCAATACTCACTGCCTGGATTACCGTCATTCTTCATTTGCGGCACGTACCACAGCACCACATCCTTGCCCTGCAACGGCTCGGCAGGCTCGATGAATTGCTCAGGGCCTTGACGGTGATCACTATTGCAGCACGAACCAATTGTCACCGTATCCTGTTCACCCTCTTCAGGTTTATAAGCACTGAAATACGTAAACGCCTTATCACCGCGCCCGCCATCACCAAATTGCCCGCGCCCCGGCTCGACGAAAAAGCCCGTGCCATCCTTGCCCGTTACCTTGTACTGATAACCTTCCGGGGTCAGCTTATTATCATCTTGTAAGCGCCATTGTTCCTTGTCCCAGGTTTGCCAATCGCTGCCATCCCATTCTGCTACCGTTTGTTCCGCGCCGGTTTCCAGATCAATCCGCACCACTGGGCGATACATGCCATCCGTCCCGCAACCACGCCCGAAATCGGCTTGCGCTACCCGAAACCGCCCGTCTTTGTAAAACTCAAAGCGTTGCACGTAACGGTAATTGCACGGCGTCGGCCACGGCGGTTGACGGAAATCCTGCACCACCGCAAAGCCCACTTCTTGCCCATCTTTGACAATCGGCTCCACTTTGGGGCCATCATACGCAATCACCACCGCCGCACTGAACAACGGGCAACCAATCGCATCGCTATACCCAAAGCCTTCCCGCGTCGAATAACTCACGTGCCAATCCAGCAATTTGGCATTTTTCAGCACCGGCTTATCGTTGAATTTGACATTGGTAAGCTGCAAACCATCCGATCCCGTGATCACGTAATCCATGTTCCAGCCATCTTGCGCCAGCGAATTCACCTTTTCACAGAAATTACGGAAGGTGGTTTCATTTTCCAGACTGCGTTCCGTCACCACGGTTTTCGGGCCACTGCTGCCCAAATCCGTCCAGCGCGAACCCACCAATTTACCCTCGGTTAAATCCACAATTGCCCACAATGCATCGTTCTCAAACACATAGGTTGGGGCAACACACAAGTGATGCGAACGTTCGCACATGGAATTCTGCAACGCGGTCTTGAACTCTTTCTTGTCCGGCTCACGCTTACGATCCTGCAAAATGGCTTGGATTTCCGGTGCTGCTCCGGCGATTTTTGCTGCCAGATCGACCAGATGTTGCGGCAAATCCGGCTGGGCAAAGTTCTGGCGGCTTACCCCCAACACTTGCTGCTTGCTAACATCCACAAACGCAAGCGTCGAAGCGTTATGAAAATGGCTGTACATCTCCACTCGCCAACATTCCGCCTGCGCACACGGCCCGGCATTGCCGCCGTTGAAATCCCCCGGCAATGCCTTGCGCACATTCATGATTTCATTGCGCAACGCCGCACCGCTCTTGTCATCACGGGTAAATTGACGAAATTCGGGATTGGCGACCGCCAGTTGTTGCGCCGTTTGTGCCTTAGCATCCGGCAATTGAGCGTTATCAAGCTGCAAAATCGGCGGATCAGCCTGCAAAGCTGCCTGCACCCGCTGGAAATACGCCGCCAATTCCGGGATTTGCGCCTGCAACTGCTCACGCGGCACTTGCGCAGCCAACTGGCTGGTATCGGTGAATTTATCAACAGTCGGTAACGTCACCGATTGCGGTTTATCTTCGCCACAGCCCCCAAGCCACAGCGAAAAGAGGCACAAAACAATGCCTGAATGGATTTTCATAGTTAGCCCT
>JBEUIR010000068.1:0-5334 GCA_040415395.1 Candidatus Thiothrix namsaraevi | reverse complement strand
AGCCCGGCGGCCACCCCAGCTCACGCCCCGCCAACAAATGCAAATGAATGTGGAACACCGTTTGCCCCGCATCCGCACCACAATTCATGGTGACGCGATAGCCGTTTTCCGCATACCCAGCATCCGCCGCAATTTTTTGCGCTGCCAGAAACAGCTTGCCCACCAACGCTGTATCTTCCGGCTGAATGTCATTGATGGTAGCAATGTGCTTACGCGGAATAATCAGTACATGCAACGGTGCTTGCGGGTTAATGTCGTGGAAAGCCAGCACATCGTCGTCTTCATAGGCAATTTTTGCCGGGATCTCACCTGCCACAATGCGGCAGAACAAACAGTTGCTCATCAGTATTTTCTCCGTCCTTCAAAGGCGTGGGAAAGGGTTCCGCTATCGACGTATTCGAGTTCGCTACCCATGGGGACACCGTGCGCAATCCGTGACGCCGGAATGCCACGTTTGGCGGCAAGTTCGCTGATGTAATGCGCGGTGACTTCGCCTTCCACAGTCGGGTTGGTAGCAAGGATCAGCTCCTTAACCTCGCCTTCATCCAAACGGGCTTCCAGCATATCCATCCCAATGTCTTCAGGACCAATACCATCCAGTGGTGATAGCCGCCCACCTAAGACGAAATAATAGCCACGATACCCGGTTGCCTGTTCAATCGCCACCACATCAGAAGGGTGTTCCACCACACACAACAATTGCGGTTGCCGTGCCGGGTTCGCGCAAATGCGGCAGGTATCGTGTTCGGTCAAGGTGCGGCAACGCGAACAGCGCTTAATGTCACGCATTGCCCGCCCCATGACATCAGCAAGCCGTTCACCGCTACGCCGGTCGTTTTCCAGCAAGTGGAACGCCATACGCTGCGCGGTACGTGAACCGATACCGGGCAGGCAGCGCAACGCATCCACCAATTCTTTCAGCAGCGAGGATTCGCTCATTTTAAAACGGCATCTTAAAGCCGGGAGGCATCGGCATTCCCGCTGTCACGCCCGCCATGCGTTCCTTCGAGGCTTCTTCCAGCTTATGCACGGCATCGTTGAACGCGGCTGTTACCAAGTCTTCCACCATGTCTTTATCGTCTTCAAACAAGCTGGGGTCGATGGTGACACGCTTGCATTCGTGCTTGCCGTTGATGACGACCGACACCAAACCGCCACCGGATTGCCCCGGCACTTCCATCGCCGCAATTTCTTCTTGCGCCTTTTGCATATTTTCTTGCATTTTTTGCGCCTGCTTCATCAGGCCGCCAAGTCCGGCTTTACCCATCATGGTATGTGTATCCTCATTATGTTCAATAGCTGGCAGTTTACTACACTAACTGGCATTTGTGCGCGGGCGGATGCTGCCCGGTACGATAACTGCGCCAAAAGCCGCTTGCAATTGCTGCACGAACGGGTCGTTGTTAATGGCTGCTTCGGCTGCCTGTTGCTGTTCCGCTGCTTCGCGCAAGGTACGCTTTTCAGGGGTTTCTTCGGTTACAACACCGACTTGAAAATTCAGTTTAAGCGAACGCCCGTAATGCTTTGCCAACGCCGCTGCCAATTGTGCTTCGGCAGATTCACTTTGCAGGGTTGCGCCGCTTTCATCCAGCAATAGCGTAATCTGATCATCTGTCACGCTTTCCAACAGGCAATGTTGCGCCAGAGGCAGCGCCATACCGGAAAGGTTGAGTTGGGGGTAGATGGTGTGCCAGTCGTTAGTGGAAACGGACGTGGAAAGAACCTCACCCCCTAGCCCCCTCTCCTTGACAGGAGAGGGGGGACGAGAGGGAGTCTTTTCTTCCTCTTCCTCCCCCTCTCCTGTCAAGGAGAGGGGGGCGGGGGGTGAGGTTCTTTGTACTTCAACTACAATTTTTTTTTTCTCAACCTGAGTCGAGTGTGCTTGAGATTTGCCATCATCCAGCCGAAACGCCAACATTCGCAACAGCAGCATTTCAAACCCGCCACGCGGATCGGGTGCTAACGGCAAATCGCGCCGCCCATACAATGCCATTTGGTAATACAGTTGCACATCTGCTGGTGACAGTAATTTCGCCATCTGCGCAATATCCGCATCTGCCTCATCGGCTGGCACGATTTGCTGCACCGCTATGCTATGCAACAAGGCAATGAAACCATCCGCCGCCGCCGTAAAATCGGTGGTGAGTTGCGCCATTTGTTCAACCGTTGCCAGCATCCCTGCCCCGTCGTCATCGGCGATGGCTTGCAGCAAAGCGAGTAAATGCTCGTGCGGCAACAAGCCCAGCATGTCCTGCACTTCGTCTTCACTCACCGCTCCACCACCGGCAACAATCGCTTGATCCGTCAAGCTCAGCGCGTCACGCATACTGCCATCTGCCGCCCGCGCTAATAAACGCAAAGCACTCTCGCTGAAGGGAATGTTTTCCTGCTCCAACACATTTGCCAAATGCCCACTGATCATATCCACCGGCATTCGTTTCAGATTGAATTGCAGGCAACGGGACAAAATGGTAACGGGCAATTTCTGCGGGTCAGTGGTGGCAAACAGGAATTTGACGTGCGGCGGTGGCTCTTCCAGCGTTTTCAACAGCGCGTTGAAGCTGTGCCCAGAGAGCATGTGTACTTCGTCGATCAGGTAAATCTTGAAACGTCCGCGAGTCGGGGCGTATTGCACATTGTCCAACAAATCGCGGGTATCTTCGACCTTGGTGCGTGAAGCCGCATCGACTTCGATCAGGTCAACATGGCGACCTTCCGCAATTTCGCGGCAACTGCGGCATTCCCCACACGGTTTGGCGGTAACGCCGGTCTCGCAGTTGAGGCATTTGGCAAAGATTCGGGCAAGAGTGGTTTTTCCTACCCCGCGCGTGCCAGTGAACAAATAAGCGTGATGCAGCCGTTGCTGCCCATCATCACCTTCCAAGGCATTCATCAAGGCTCGCAATACGTGCGCCTGACCCACCATTTGCTGGAAGTCCTGAGGCCGCCATTTTCGTGCAAGTACTTGATAACTCATGAGGTATTCGTAGAATTTTAGAGTGGTGGCAGCCTGCACCAGCCACATCCCGGCACCCGAATCAGTAGCTGTTGCTGCTCCCTTCCGGGCCTGACAAGGTTCACTACCTACCGTCGCGGGAGAACCGATGCAGGCCACCATTGCGAAGAACGCGGAATTATGACTGAATTAGACGTCAACAACAAGGCATTTACGCAAGCGTCAGCAAACCCACTCCATTCGTAGAAATTTCATTGCTTAATCGACAACGGTTGACTATAAACAATATCAGTAGTTATTTAGCCCCAGTTGAGTGTACCAAGAGAAATGCCCATGACGATCCGCAAGATATTGATTGCTGACGATTCCAATACTGAACGCCTAAACCTTACCCATATCCTTGAAGCCGCTGGTTATCAAGTGATAGCAGCGCAGTCTGGCAATGAAGCGAAAATTTTAGCCGAAACCCAACAACCAGACTTGATCCTGTTGGACATTATCATGGATGACGGCGATGGTTATCAGGCGTGCCGTGCGATCAAACGTAACCCCGCGACCCAAGCGATTCCCGTCATCATGGTATCCAGCAAATCCAACCCCGTGGATAAGCAATGGGCGCAAAAACTAGGCGCAACCAATTACATCGTCAAGCCCTATACGGATGCGGATGTACTCGCCCAAATAGCCCAATTGTAACGACAGCCCATAATAAACAGCTCATCTTTTAATAAAAATAATTGATAAAAAACCAAGGAGTAAACAGGTGACAACACCATCTGATGTGGTCGAAAACCGATTCTGTTATTGCGTAGGCACACACACCCTGTTACTCGAAAGCACTATCAGGGCAGAAGTATTAACTGACCAGACTAACTACCCCGTGCCGTTTGCACCAGCATGGTGTGCGGGACTCATTAGTCTGCGCGGGGATTTGCTTCCCATCATTAACATGCATCAGGTTGTGCAAGGTCAGAGCTATCAAAGCAAACCCCAATTGTTATTGATACAACACCCCCAATTCCCCCCTATTGCCTTAACCTGTGACGGCTACCCGCGCTCACTGAAATTAACGGCAGATGATTTGACCCCGCAGGCAGAAGACAATCTACCAAGCTGGATTCCGCATACCCTGCACCATCAAAGCATTCGTTTACTAGCCGCAGACCACGGTAAATTACTGCGTCATATTCAACGCACACAAGGAAGTTAACCCCCAACCAGGAGTCGTTAAGCATGAAAAACAACTACAAAAGCCTATTAACCGCAACATTATTAAGCCTGTCACTCAGTATGCCCATTGCTGTGCACGCGGAAGACGGCGTAAGCGCTACTGAAATTACCATCGGTGGTGTTATGGATTTAGAAGGACGTTCCAGCGGCTTAGGTCTTGGCATGAAAGCGGGTATCGAAGCAGCCTTAGCCAACCAAACCATTGCGGGACGCAAACTCCGTTTCATCACCGAAAATGACTCTTACACGCCCGATAAAGCCGTCGCTGCCACCGAAAAGCTTATTGCACAAAAAGTCCTATTGTTCGCTGGCAATGTCGGCACACCTACCGCTCAGGTCGTGTTACCCCTGTTGGAACAACAAAAAATCCCGGCCCTCGGCTTTTTCACCGGTGCAGGTTTGCTGCGACCCGGACAAGGTGACATCATCAACTTCCGTGCCAGCTATGTGCAGGAAACGAAAGCGGTTATTGATGCGGCACTGCAACATGGGGTTAAGCCTAACGAAGTGTGTGCCTATGTACAAAATGATGCATACGGCATGGCAGGTGTCAGCGGTATTCGTTCAGCCCTGCAAAAAAGTTCAGAAGTTGATACTATTCTCACCGCGCTAGATAAGATCATCGCAGCAAGTGGTGCTGAACCGGAACGTAATAACCAAGGTCCGGTAGGCGTTTACACCCGTAATACCTTCATCGCCCGTGACGGTTACGACTCGCTAAAAACGTGGGAACAACAGCAAGGCAGTACCTGCAAACTCGTGGTAACTGTTGGCACGTATGAGGCGATTGCCCGCTTCATTGCGTATGCACATGGCAAAAATGAACCGTGGGTCTTCAGTGCTGTATCCTTCACTGGTGCTGACGATTTCCGCAAGACCTTGAATAAATTTAACATAACTGACCGAGTAATTATGACTCAAGTTGTACCGCTACCTGACAGTGATTTGCCTATTGTGCAAGAGGCTCGCACTGCCCTTGGCAAAGACTACGGTTATGTATCCCAGGAAGGTTACATTGTGGGAAAATTACTATTGCATGGCTTACGACAACTGGAAACAGATAAAAAAACCATCACCCGCGCAAACCGTATTCCCAAGACACGTGGGCATTAGCATCCGGCGCGAATGACATTGTAGAACAAGCAAGA
>JBEUIR010000067.1:0-10004 GCA_040415395.1 Candidatus Thiothrix namsaraevi | reverse complement strand
AAATTCGGATTGGATTGGCAGTTACACCTGCAATTACTCAGAAAGCTCAAGTACGAAACCCATCAAGGGCTGAAGTACAAAGTGGCTTATCAGCTTGTTAATGCTGCGGATTATGGTGTGCCGCAAAGCCGTGAACGGGTGTTTATGGTCGGTATTCGTGCTGATTTGGATGTGGAATGGGCATTTCCCGCCCCTACACATTCCAATAGCCGTTTGTTGTGGGACAAGTTCGTGACAGGCGAATATTGGGAAAAACACGGTTTGGCACATGATCAACGTGAACAGCCGAATGCAGCAATCCAAAAGCAAGTGAATGCGCTCAAAACCCGTTATGGTTTGTTCCTGCCTGTATTGAAACCTTGGCAAACCGTGCGTGATGCATTGGGACATTTGCCAGACCCGCGTTTTGATCATGCCATTCCCGACCACATTTTTCGTGATGGCGCACGAGTGTATCCGGGGCATACGGGCAGTGATCATGATTTGCCAGCCAAAACTCTGAAAGCGGGTGGACATGGCGTACCGGGTGGCGAAAATATGCTGCGTTACCGTGATGGTTCAGTGCGTTATTTTACGGTGCATGAAGCCAAGTTGCTGCAAACCTTCCCGGCAGATTTTTATATCGAAGGCGCGTGGGGTGAGGCGATGCGACAGATTGGAAACGCTGTGCCAGTGCATTTGTCCCAAACACTCGGCAAGGCTTTGCGCACAACATTGCAGCAAGCCAAACCAGCGTTTGAACAAACACTGCCGTTTGCTTTTGCGGTGGGTGCATGATCGCTATGAGTGTTTTATCTTGCAACCATGAAACCAGACTTTACACCGGCATCGTACTCGAACGTATGAAGCACTTGCCACCCGGCGGAAAAATGGGCGATTTACCCCCGCATTTGCAACATGAAAGTTTCGTGCGCACGGGTGCAAAGAAAACAGGTGGCCCGAATATGCGCCTGTTACGTTTGGAACACGACAAACCCGCATTGACGGTAACAGCGTACATTTTCAATAAGTTTGTTCACCCAACAGAAGACCGTTATTTGACCCCACGCGAAGCGGCTACCTTGCAGGATTTCCCGATGGACTACGTTTTTATGGGGACACAAGGGCAAATCCATCAGCAAATCGGCAATGCTGTTCCGGTCAAATTGGGGAAAGCTATTGCCGAAGAAGTCGCTAACTACTTTGTGAGGCAAGGGCAAACCGGGCAGATCACTATCGCCTCCTATTTTTGCGGGGCAGGTGGTTTAGACTTGGGATTTGAACAGGCTAATCATGCGCTTGTTCAATTTAAGACCTGCTTTTCGACGGATATAGAAGAGCCTGTAGAAAAAACGATTTGTAAAAACAGACCAGAATGGAATTTTCAGCGTGCCGACATTCGGGTGCTTGAACCGGAACAAGTGCAGTTGTCCATCGGCGGTAATCCCGATGTCATTATCGGCGGCCCCCCGTGCCAACCCTTCAGCGTCGCAGGCAAGCAGAAAGCGACCCATGACCCGTTAGGCGTTTTATACCGCGATTACATTCGCCATATTGATTACCTGAAACCACGGATGGTGGTAATGGAAAATGTCTATGGTCTTGCGCAAGTCAAGAGTGCCAACATGATTGAAGAAATCTACCAATCATTTGCGGACATCGGTTACGACGTGACCCACAGCGAGTTAATGGCGGCTGATTATGGCACACCCCAAAAACGGCGAAGGCTGTTTTTTGCGGCTGCACAGAGTTTGGCGGGATTCCATTTCCCAGAGCCGACACACAGCGAATACGCCAATTTTTTAGGGCTTCCACGTTACGTGGGAGCTGGTGAAGTTCTTAGCACATTACCACCTGCCAATCTCAAACGTTAGTTTAGTTGGCATTCAGCATTTAGGAGAGTAAAATCATGACGCTTGATTGGGATAACCCACTTGCCGCGCCCGTGCCACGCACGAACGGCTACCAACCGACTTTTAGTCTTGACGAAGTGTTTGTTGAAGAACCTACTGTGGAGGTAGATGAAAGTGAGTTCAGCGCAAAAACCCAAATTGCAGTTAAATCGCCAGCGGAGTCGGCGACGTTTGCAACGACGGTAACAGAGGCGGCTTCTCACAGAACTGTAGAAGCCGCTCCAACGGTCAGCCCTACCCGGCAACCGCTTGCGCCAGAGCCTTTCAAACCTCAACAGCCGATCAGTAGCGCTGACAAGCGCGTGATCAATGGCAGTGGCGACATCAACCAACTTGCCCCGTTCAAATACCCTTGGGCATGGGAATTTTTTCTAAACGCCAATAAAAATCACTGGACACCACTCGATATCAATATGGCGCAGGATGTGCATGACTACCATCACAACCTCAGCCCTGCCGAGCGCCATGTGTACGAAAATGTGCTGGCTTACCTGACCACTTCCGACATTCTGGCGATGCGCAATATCGGGCTGGCGGTAATGGAAAAAATGACCGCACCGGAATTGCAAATTTACCAAGCCCGTCAAGTGTATGAGGAAGCATTGCATACTTGGACTTATCAGCATTGCATCGAAACCATCGGGCTGGATCAGGTAGAAATCTACAACCGTTACCGCGTCGTGCCGGAAATCAATGCCAAAATTCAACTGGCGAACCGGCGCTTAAACGATGCCTTGCGCCACGACATTGATCTGAAAAACCGCGACGATTTGCATAACTTTGTGATGTCGTACACGTTTTTTTCAGGGATTTTTGAAGGTTGTTGGTTCTACAACGGTTTCTCACCGATTTTTGCCCTGCAACGTCGCGGCATGATGAAAGGCACGGGTGAACAATTCCAATACATTATGCGTGACGAAGTGTTGCACGCTTCGTTTGGTATTCGCGTGGTGCGCCAAATCATGCAGGAAGAAAACGTGACACTCGACCCGCAAGCGGTACGCGATATGTGGGATGAGGCGGAAGCGGCAGAAATCAACTATTCCAAGTACATCTTGCCGACCCCAATTTTGGGTTATAGCCAGCAAGACCATCACGAACAGTTCCGCTTTATCGCGAACCGGCGAGCGCGTCAGTTGGGCATGGCAGAACCGTTCCCCGGAGCGCAAAACGCCCTGCCTTGGTTGGACGAGCAGTCCAATATGCGCAAGGAAAAGAACTTCTTTGAAACCCGTGTGACCGAATACCAAACGGGTGGGGCGCTGAAGTGGGATTAGGCTTGTTGTTGATCTAAAACAAAAAAGCCCGAATGGATCGGGCTTTTCTACGCATAAACGAAAGCAAGAGGACTACCCCTAAGGATAATCCCCTTGCTAGGACTGTAGGCAGGTATACCCGCCCTAAGTATTATTTCGCAGGTGCAACAGGAGCCGCTACTGGTGCAGTAGGAGCAGCCATTGGCATAGCAGGAGCCATTACAGGAGCGCCGTAGCCCGCTTTGGAAGAGTTGCCAGTACCGTAAGCGTTGCTGTTGCCGTCACCATAGCCGTAACCATTGCCAGCGCCGTACCAGTCGCCGTTGCCTTTGCCGTTAGCAGCCATGTCGGTATCCATGTTAGTGCGGCCTTTGCCTTTGAAAGTGATGCTGAAATCAACTTCACCGTCAGCGTCGCCTTTACCACGACCCCAGCCGTTTGCATCGCCGTTGCCTTTGCCATAGCCAGTGCCGTTACCAGCAGTAGAAGCAGTGCCTTGACCAGCCGTGTTGCCAGTTGCAGAACCGTTGTCGAAGCCGTCAAAGAATTCAGCAGAAGCAGCGCCAGACAGAGCGATCAGAGCAGAGAAGATAATAGCTTGTAATTTCATGAGTATGTTTCCTAGCAAATTTGTGTGTAAGTTCAGTATGAGAGAATTCTAATATTAGACGTTTCTAATGTAAAGCGATTTTTTACGCTTTGGAGAACTTTTTGCAAATCGTCTGACAAACGGGTGCAATGCTGCGAAAATGCTAAGCTTTATACCATGAGTGATGCTATGTCTGAGACATTATTGCGCTTGCGTGCTGAGTTAATCGCCGCAGGGCAGTTTTTTCATGCTAGGGGCTGGGTTCCGGCGACTAGCAGCAATTTTTCGGCGCGTTTGGGTGCTGAGGAGATGCTCATTACCAGTTCCGGTCAGCATAAAGGGCGGCTGGATGAGCACGGGTTTTTACGGGCGGACTTGCACGGCAATGCTTTAGATGCGGGCAAGCGCCCTTCTGCTGAAACCGGCTTGCATACGGTGATGTACCGGCGTGATCCGGCGCTGGGCTGTGTGTTGCACACGCATTCGGTGAATGCCACGGTGCTGTCGATGCGTTTGGAGCAGGTGGTATTTGAAGGTTATGAAGTGCAAAAGGCATTCCCCGGTGTGACCACGCATGAAAGTCGTGTGGTGCTTCCGGTGTTTCCGAATAGCCAAGATATTCCCGCGCTGGCGGCAGTCGTGGATGCTTATTTGGATGCAAACCCGCAGACTGTCGGCTATTTGATTCGCGGGCATGGCTTGTATACGTGGGGGGCGACGGTGGCGGATACCCAGCGGCATATTGAGGCGTTAGAATTTTTGTTTGAATGTGTTTATCGACAAATGCTATTAGACAGGTAAAACCATGAGTGAATTGAAGATTTACGCGGATAATAATCCGCAACAGGCTGAGACCTATACCGATTACGCGACCATTAGTGCTTTGTTGCAAGCGCAGGGCGTGCGTTTTGAGCGTTGGGAAGCCAATGCGCCCTTGGCGGATGCGGCAACGCAAGAGGAAGTGATTGCGGCATATCGTGCGGATATTGAGCGCTTAATGGCTGAAAACGGCTTTCAGAGCGTGGATGTCGTCAGTTTAACGCCCGATCACCCCGACAAAGCGCTGTTTCGCCAGAAATTTTTGAACGAACACACCCATTCCGAATACGAGGTGCGCTTTTTTGTGGATGGGCAGGGTTTGTTTTACCTGCATCTGGGCGACAAGGTATACACGGTATTGTGCGAAAAGGGCGATTTGATCAGTGTGCCAGCGGGGGCAACGCATTGGTTTGACATGGGGCCGAATCCACGTTTCAAGGCGATTCGCTTGTTCACCAATCCTGAAGGCTGGGTGGCGAATTTTACCGGTAGCGAGATTGCGGCATTGTTTCCGCGCCTGGAGAACTGATGAGTATTAAAGCCATACTCACCGACATTGAAGGCACGACCACCAGTCTGTCATTTGTGAAAGACGTGTTGTTCCCTTATGCCGACCAGCAAATGGAAGCGTTTGTGGTGAAGCACCGTCAAGACCCGGCAGTTGCCCAACTGATTGATGACGTGCGCTTGGAAACCGGCAATGCGGTGTTGTCGTTGGCGGGGGCGATTGCACAATTGCGGCAGTGGATTGCGCAAGACAAAAAGATTACCCCGCTGAAAACAATTCAGGGCTTGATGTGGGAAGAAGGCTACCGCAACGGCGATTTCACGGGGCATGTGTATGAGGATGCGGTGCGCAATTTGCTGCATTGGCATGAGCTTGGTCTGGCGTTATATGTCTACTCGTCGGGTTCAGTGTATGCGCAGAAGCTGTTGTTCGGGTATTCTGATGCCGGTGATTTAACCCCGCTGTTCAGTGGCTATTTCGATACGGCGGTAGGGCATAAGCGTGAGGCTAACTCGTATCAGGCAATTGCGGAAGCGATTGGTTTGCCAGCAAATGAGGTCTTGTTCCTATCCGATATTGCGGAAGAGTTGGATGCAGCAGCACAAGCCGGGTTAAAAACCTGCTGTTTGGTACGCGAAGATCAACCAACGGCTGCTTTGCAGCACGCTTGGGTAAAAAACTTTGATGAGCTGGATGTGATGGGTATCACATAGGCTGTTCTTGTAATCTGACTATTATTGATGACAACACATTTACCGACGGGCATTCCCCAATGAATATTTTTCCGATTATCCTCGCAGCGGGTCAAGGCACCCGGATGCGCTCCACTTTGCCGAAGGTTCTGCATCCCATTGCGGGTAAACCGATGTTACAACATGTGGTGGAAGCGTGTGCTGCCCTGCAAAACCGTAACGTGGCGTGCCACATGGCGATTGTCTACGGGCATGGCGGCGAATTGGTGCGTGAACACATACAAGGTGAAAACCTCAACTGGGCGCTGCAATCGCTGCAAAAAGGCACGGGTCATGCGGTCAGCCAAGCCATCCATTTGGTGGACAATGACGACGTGGTATTGATTGCCTATGGCGATGTACCGCTGATTCGTTCCACGACCTTACAAGCCTTGGCGCAAGGTTTAGGCGATTCTGCCTTATGCATTCTGACCACGGAGCTTGCTGACCCGAAAGGCTACGGGCGTATTGTGCGCAATGCCGACGGCTTGGTGCAGGCGATTGTCGAGGAAAAAGATGCCAGTGATGCACAGCGCCAGATTCGCGAGGTGAATACCGGCTTTATTGCCGCGCGTGGTGCAGATATGAAGCGCTGGTTACAGCAACTCACCCCGCAAAATGCGCAAGGCGAATATTACCTCACCGATTGCGTCAGCTTGGCGGTCGCCGAAGGTGGTAGCATTAATACGGTACTGTGTGCTGATCCGGTTGAGGTCGAGGGCGCAAACAATCGGGTGCAATTGGCGCGTTTGGAACGCGCCTGCCAACAACGTCAGGTGGAAAAGCTGATGCTGGAAGGCGTGACTGTCGCTGACCCTGCCCGTTTGGACATTCGCGGCACGGTCGAAACCGGGCAAGATGTCTTTTTGGATGTGAATGTGGTGTTGATCGGCAAGGTCAAGTTCGGCAATAACGTCACGGTGGAAGCCGGTTGTGTGATTCAGGATACGACGCTTGGTGATAATACTCACATTAAAGCGCATTCGGTGCTTGAAGGGGCGGTCGTTGGGGAGAAGTGTGATATTGGTCCGTTTGCCCGTTTGCGCCCCGGTACCGTGTTGGAAGACAAGGCGAAAATCGGCAATTTCGTCGAAACCAAAAAAGCCCGCATCGGCAAAGGTAGCAAGGTGAATCACCTGAGCTACATCGGCGATACCGAGATGGGCGACAACGTGAATATCGGCGCAGGCACGATCACTTGTAACTACGATGGCGCTAACAAACACAAAACCGTGATTGGTCATGAGGTGTTTGTTGGCTCTTGCACCCAATTGGTTGCCCCCGTCAGCATTGGTGACGGCGCCACGATTGGCGCAGGTTCAACCATTACCAAAGCAGCTCCGGCAGGTGAACTCACCTTGTCCCGCGCCAAACAACTAACCTTGACAGGCTGGCAGCGTCCAGTGAAGGAGAAAAAATAATGTGTGGTATTGTCGGCGCAGTCGCGCAACGTCCGGTGGTGGACATTTTATTGGAAGGCTTACGCCGTCTGGAATATCGCGGTTATGACTCTGCCGGTGTGGCGGTAGTCCGTGCGGAAGGGGATTTGGTACGCAGCCGTGCCGTGGGCAAAGTGGCCTCCCTCATGGAGCGCCTCGACGGTGAGCCGATTGATGGCAAATTAGGGATCGCGCACACGCGCTGGGCAACGCACGGTGTGCCTGCCGAACGCAATGCGCACCCGCATTTCAGCGGTGAATGGGTTGGTTTGGTACACAACGGCATTATCGAAAACCACGTTGTGTTGCGCCAACGGTTGCAGGATGACGGTTATCATTTTGCGTCGGATACGGACACGGAAGTGATCGCGCATTTGATCGACATTTTCCGCCGCCAAGGGGTGAGCATGTTGGATGCGGTGATGGCAGCGCGGTGTGAATTGCATGGTGCGTATGCCATGGCAGTGATTTCACCCGATGAGCCGGATACGCTGATCGTGGCACGTCAAGGCAGCCCGCTGGTCATTGGTTTGGGGATCGGTGAAAACTTCATTGGTTCAGACATTCAAGCACTATTACCCGTGACCAGCCGCTTTATTTATTTGGAAAATGGCGATGTGGCGCGGATTACCCGCAAAAAGATCGACATTTTTGATCTGAACGGCGAGCGCGTGGTGCGTCCGGTACGCGAGTCGAATGCGTCGATGTGTTCGGCGGAATTGGGCGATTACCGCCATTTCATGCTGAAAGAAATCTTTGAGCAGCCGCAATCGGTGGTGGGAACGTTGGAAAACCGTCTGGCGGGTGATCATGTGTTGCCTGCGTTGCTGGGTGTGCCGGATGCGTTGGAACGTTTGGCGCAAGTCGATGAAATCCAAATCATTGCCTGTGGTACGAGCTTCCATGCGGGTTTGGTGGGGCGTTATTGGATTGAGGCGAATACCGATATTCCGTGCAACGTGGAAGTCGCCAGCGAATACCGTTACCGCCGTCAGCCACCGCGTAAAAACATGCTGTTCGTGACGATTTCGCAATCCGGTGAAACCGCTGATACCTTGGCGGCACTGGAAAAGATCAAGGAAAACCACGGCGCATTGGCAACCTTAACCATTTGCAACGTGGCGGAAAGTTCTTTGACCCGCGAATCCGATATGGCGCTGATGACAATGGCAGGCCCTGAAATTGGGGTGGCATCGACCAAGGCGTTTACCACGCAATTGGTGGCGTTGCAGTTGTTGATGGTATTGCTGATGCAAGCCAAGGGCGCGGATAAAACTAGGGTGGCGCAGTTGGTGGCGGATTTACGCAAGCTGCCTGCACTCATCGAGCAAGCGCTAGATCTGAATGCGAAAATTGAAACGCTGGCAGAACGCTTTATCGAGAAAAACCATGCGCTGTTTTTGGGGCGTGGCGAACTCTACCCGATTGCGATGGAGGGCGCACTCAAGCTCAAGGAGATTTCCTACATCCATGCTGAAGCCTATCCCGCCGGTGAACTCAAGCATGGTCCGCTGGCGCTGGTCGATAGCGAGATGCCGATTGTCACGGTAGCTCCCAACACGGCTTTGTTGGAGAAGCTAAAATCCAATTTGGAAGAAGTGCGTTCCCGTGGTGGTGAGTTGTATGTATTTGCTGACCGCGATGCGCATATCGTCGCGGCAGATAATTTGCATGTGCTGGAGATGCCCCACGTCCCTGAGATGCTGGCGCCGATTGTGTACACGATTCCGTTGCAATTGCTGTCCTACCACGTGGCGGTGTTGAAAGGCACGGATGTGGATAAGCCGCGCAATTTGGCGAAGTCAGTGACGGTCGAATAGTATTGAAGAATCCTATGGTAAACACCTGCTAACATTGAATCCCTTCACTGTCAGTTGTGTGGCAAATTTAGTACAATCTTATATTCTAATGAACCAGCGGCAGTGTCGCTGGTTTCTTTTTAGGTAATGCATCGGAATTAGGTTGGAGGTAAGCATCAACATGGGTAGCTGGCTAGTGTCGCTGTTAAGCGACTGGAAAGACCGTTTCACACCGTACAAGGATTGGATCGGCGAGTTAAAAAATCCGGCGGTATTAAAAGCCGATGCGATGGCAGGTTTGACTGTGGCATTGGTATTGATTCCGCAGTCAATGGCGTATGCACAACTGGCGGGCTTGCCGCCCTACATCGGTTTGTATGCTGCTTTTTTGCCGGTGATGGTGGCGGCGATTTTCGGTTCTTCACGGCAATTGGGCACAGGGCCGGTGGCGGTCGTGTCCTTGATGTCGGCAGCGGCGATGCAACCTTATGCCGCGCAAGGTTTGCCCATTGAGACCATTGTTATTTATTCCGCACTGTTGGCGTTAATGATTGGGATATTCCAGTTGTCGCTTGGCTTATTCCGCATGGGGGTGTTGGTAGACTTTTTGTCGCATCCGGTCGTGATGGGGTTTACCAATGCGGGCGCGTTAATTATTGCGACCTCGCAAGTACCAAAATTGTTTGGTTTGAATGTGAAAGCCGATCAGTTTGAGCATTCGTATGAGTTCTGGTGGGCAACGCTTACCTCGTTGGAGAATACACATCTGGTGACCTTTGCCTTGGGGGCTTTTTCACTGGGCGTGTTGCTGGTTTTGAAAAAGTATGCGCCACGCTTACCGGGGGTGTTGATTACCGTGGTGGTTACTACGCTTTTGTCGTGGGCAATCGACTACAAAGGTCTGGGCGGCATTAATATGAGTGCGGGCAGCATGAGCGGCATTATGATAATGGCGGTTGTGATGGGTTTTG
>JBEUIR010000066.1:0-10193 GCA_040415395.1 Candidatus Thiothrix namsaraevi | reverse complement strand
AGCATCAACGTCAACCATCGACGAGGAAACGGTAACACAGACCCATATTGATAGCAAAGAGGTGGTTGCTTTTGTGTCATCAGAAGCCATTGATACCATTGATACCATTGATACCATTGATACCATTGATACCATTGATACCATGGATTTGGAGGATGATCTTGAAGATGAAAGCGCCGTTGTGGATGATGATGACGTTTTAAGCTTGACCGATAGTGCCAGTGTTACCGTTTCCTCGTCGATGGTTGACGTTGATGCTACCCAGATGTATCTGCGCGAAATTGAGTTTTCGCCCCTGTTAACTCCCGATGAAGAAGTGCTTTATGGTCGCCTCGCCCGTGATGGTGATGCGTTCGGTCGTAAGAAAATGATTACCTGTAATTTGCGTTTGGTGGTGAAAATTGCCCGCCGTTACATGAATCGTGGTTTGCCTTTGCCTGATTTGATTGAAGAGGGCAATCTGGGTTTGATCCATGCGGTTGAGAAATTCGATCCTGAGCGTGGTTTCCGCTTCTCGACTTACGCCACTTGGTGGATTCGCCAAAACATTGAACGTGCGTTGATGAATCAAACGCGCACCATCCGTTTACCCATTCATGTGAATAAAGAGCTGAATGCTTATCTGCGCAAAGTTCGCGAAATGACTCAAAAGTTGGGGTATGAGCCTTCATTGCCAGAAGTGGCTGAAGCGATGGATAAGCCGATTGAAACCTTGCGCAAGCTGCTCGATTTCAATGAGCGGATCACTTCTTTGGATGTCACCGTTGGCAAGGACAGCGATAGCCCCTTAGTGGATTTCGTGAGTGCGGAAACCAGTGATGAACCTGACAGTAGACTAGAAGACGAAGACATTACCCAGTCCGTCGATAATTGGTTAGGTCAGCTTGAGTTCAAGCAAAAAGAAGTGATTGTGCGTAGGTTTGGTCTGCATGGTCATGAACGTGCCACGTTAGAGCAGGTCGGCGAAGCACTGGGTTTGACTCGCGAGCGCGTCCGGCAAATTCAGATGGATGCATTAAAGCGTTTGCGCCGTATCCTTGAAAACAAAGGGTTGTCCGGCGAAAACCTGCTGGGTATTGGTTGAATCCTCTCCTTTGCTACGCTAAGAAAAACGCTGCGGCTACACGCCTTGCCTCCGACAATAATACATTATAAGTGCGGCAAGCAGCAGCGGTGGTCATCACTTCAAAACCTACCCCGTTTTGCACTAGAACCTTCCATATTTCGGGGGATGGAAATTGCTGGTTTTTCCCCGTTCCAATCAAGATGACTTCAGCACCAATCGCAAACAACGGTTCTAAATGTGCCGGTTGCAGGGCTTGGATGGATTGCGGTTGCCAATCCGTGATTAAGGTTTGCGAACCGATCAAAAAACTATTGCTCAAAGGGTTCTGGTTAACGGCTACCCATGTATCGCCGTAGCCGGTAATGCGGTAATGAGCGCTATTCAATTCCTCGCTGAACTTCATTTAGCCTACCTTAGCCTTTATCTGTAATTGACAGCCTGCATGGTGAATTGTAATGTGACTGGCATTAGCAATCAGGATACCCAGAACCGTGCAGGACGATTTCCAAAGAATAAACCGGCTTCCCACTTACGTTTTCAAGATCACCGATGCGCTTAAACGGGAAGCACGCGCCAAGGGCGAAGACATTATCGACTTCGGGATGGGTAATCCCGACCAGCCGACGCCTAAACACATTGTAGACAAACTGGTAGAGGCAGCGCAACGTGGCGACACGCACCGCTATTCCATGTCGCGGGGCATCCCACGGTTGCGTAAAGCCATCAGCAATTGGTACAAGCGCAGGTTTGACGTGGACATTGACCCGGAAACCGAAGCAATTGTCACCATCGGCTCAAAAGAAGGCTTGGCACATCTAGCGCTGGCAACCTTGAGCCGTGGCGACACTGTGCTTGTGCCAAACCCTGCTTACCCGATTCACCCGTATGGTAGCATCATTGCCGATGCCGATATTCGCCATGTACCGTTGGTGGAAGGCAAGGACTTCTTTGTTGAATTGGAAGCGGCGATCAAAAACTCATGGCCTAAGCCCAAGATGCTGATTATCAACTTCCCCGGCAACCCGACGGGGCAATGCGTGGAACTCGACTTCTTTGAGCGCGTGATCAAAGTTGCCAAAGAGCATGATGTCTGGGTTATCCACGACATTGCTTACGGTGAAATTTGCTTTGACGGCTACCAAGCGCCTTCGATCCTGCAAGTGCCGGGGGCAAAAGACATTGCGGTGGAATTCTATTCGCTGTCCAAAACCTATAATATGCCGGGCTGGCGCGTGGGTTTTATGTGTGGCAACCCCGTATTGGTGAAAGCGTTAGAGCGGATTAAATCGTATTTGGACTACGGCATGTTTGCGCCGATTCAGATTGCCGCGATTGCAGCACTCGATGGCCCGCAAGATTGCGTCAAAGAAATCAGCGCCATGTATGAAAGCCGCCGCAATGTGTTATGTGATGGTTTAAATGCAGCGGGTTGGGCAGTCGAACGTCCCAAAGCCAGTATGTTCGTGTGGGCAAAAATCCCTGAACATTACGCCGCCATGGGTTCGTTGGAATTCGCCAAAAAATTGTTAAAAGATGCGCAAGTCGCGGTGTCACCGGGGATTGGTTTTGGTGAATACGGTGACGATCACGTGCGTTTCAGCCTGATTGAAAACGAACACCGTACCCGTCAGGCAATTCGCAATATCAAACAAATGTTTCGTAAAGATCAAGGTTTAAAGGAGTGAGCATGGATCCCGTCAAGGTTGGCCTGCTAGGGCTGGGGACTGTTGGTGGCGGTACTGCCATCGTGTTGAAGCGTAACGCCGAAGAAATTGCGCGTCGTGCTGGGCGTGGCATTGTGATTGATTACGCTGCCAACCTCGACCTCAGTCGTGCCGAAGAATTGGGCTTGGGGAACGTGCGCTTAACGCAGGATGCGTTCGATGTTGTCAATGACCCTGACATCCAGATTGTGGTCGAGCTGATCGGTGGTTATACCGTGGCGCGTGATTTGGTGTTGCAAGCGATTAACAATGGCAAGCATGTTGTTACCGCGAACAAAGCGTTGATTGCACTGCATGGCAATGAAATTTTTGCGGCGGCGCAAGCCAAAGGCGTGATGGTCGCGTTTGAAGCGGCTGTCGCTGGCGGTATTCCGGTCATTAAAGCGATACGTGAAGGGTTGTCGGCTAACCGCATTGAATGGCTGGCAGGCATCATCAACGGTACGGGCAACTTTATCCTCACCGAAATGCGTGATAAAGGCCGTGCGTTTGCGGATGTGTTGGCGGAAGCGCAAGCACTCGGTTACGCCGAAGCTGACCCAACCTTTGATGTGGAAGGCATTGATGCCGGTCACAAGCTGACGATTTTGTCGTCGATTGCGTTTGGGATTCCCTTGCAATTTAAGCAAACGTACACCGAAGGTATTACCAAGATTAGTGCTGAAGACGTGACCTATGCGACTGAGCTGGGCTATCGTATCAAGCATTTGGGCATTGCACGGCGTACTGCGGCGGGCATTGAGCAACGGGTTCACCCCACGCTGATTCCTGAGCGGCGCTTGATTGCCAATGTCGATGGCGTGATGAATGCGGTATTGGTGAAAGGCGATGCGGTTGGCGCGACCTTGTATTACGGCGCAGGTGCGGGTGCAGAGCCAACGGCTTCCGCTGTGATCGCGGATTTGGTGGATGTTACTCGTGCACTGACGGCTGACCCGGAAAACCGTGTGCCGCATTTGGCGTTCCAACCGTCACAGCTTGCGGATACCGCCATTTTGCCGATTGAGGAAGTGGAAACGGCGTTCTACTTACGCATGTGCGCCTTGGATCTCCCCGGTGTCTTGGCGGATGTGACCCGCATTCTTGGTGATCGTCACATCAGCATTGAAGCTTTCATTCAGAAAGAGCCGACCAGCGGTGTGGATAAAGTGGATATTATCATGCTGACCCAGCGCGTGCGCGAAGGCAATATGAACGCAGCCATTGCGGCGATTGAGGCGCTGGATACCATTTGCAGCAGCGTTACGCGCATTCGTGTCGAGACTTTGGGTTAATAACATGAAATACATTTCGACTCGCGGGCAAGCGCCTGCGCAATCTTTCAGTGAAATCCTGCTGGGCGGGCTTGCGCCTGATGGCGGTTTGTATTTGCCGGAAACCTATCCGCGTTTCAGCGCGGACGATTTGACTCAAATGCGCAGCATGAATTACCGCGAACTGGCGTTTGCGGTGTTGTCGCGCTTTGCGACCGATATTCCGGCGGCTGATTTGAAGGCGATTATCGACAAAACTTACACCGCTGAAGTGTATTGCAATGTGCGTGACGGCGAAAATGCCGCAGACATTACGCCATTGCACACGCTCGAACCGGATTTGCACCTGCTGTGCTTGTCAAATGGCCCGACGATTGCGTTTAAAGACATGGCGATGCAATTGCTGGGTAATTTGTTTGAATACGTGCTGGCAAAAGCAGGGCAGGGCATCAATATTCTGGGGGCGACGTCGGGCGATACCGGTTCGTCGGCGGAATATGCGATGCGTGGTAAACACGGCGTGAATGTGTTCATGCTGTCGCCACATGGCAAAATGAGCCGTTTCCAGACGGCACAAATGTTCAGCTTGCAAGACGACAATATCTTCAATATCGCGGTCAATGGCGTGTTTGATGATTGTCAGGATATTGTGAAAGCGGTTTCCAATGATCATGCGTTCAAGGCTGCAAACAAAATCGGTGCGGTTAATTCGATCAACTGGGGACGGGTAGCGGCACAGATTGTGTACTACTTCAAAGGCTATTTTGCGGCGACGGATTCAAACGATCAGCAAGTAAGCTTTGCCGTGCCTTCCGGTAATTTCGGGAATGTGTGCGCGGGGCATATTGCGCGGATGATGGGCTTGCCGATCAAGCATTTGCTAGTGGCAACCAACGAAAACGATGTGTTGGATGAGTTTTTCCGCACCGGCGTGTACCGTCCGCGTGGTGCAGCGAATACCTACCACACCAGCAGCCCGTCGATGGATATTTCCAAAGCGTCGAACTTTGAGCGTTTCGTGTTCGATTTAGTCGGGCGCGATGGCGACAAAGTGCGCGGTTTGTGGAATGAAGTGGATAATGGCGGCGCGTTTGATTTGAATGCGGATGGCGTGTTTGCACAAGTGCCTGCGTTCGGCTTTCAGTCGGGGGTGAGTTCGCATCCACATAGGATGAATACCATTCGCCACGCCTTTGAGACGTATGGGATTATGATCGACACGCATACCGCTGATGGTTTGAAAGTGGCGTTGGAATTGCGTGAAGTGGGTGTGCCGATGTTGGTGCTGGAAACGGCGTTACCTGCGAAGTTTGAAGATTCTATCCGCGAAGCATTGGCGCGTGAGCCCGTGCGTCCGACGAGTATGAACGATCTGGAGAGTCTGCCGCAGCGTTTCGAGGTGATGGATGCGGATGTTGATGCGATTAAGCAATTCATCGTGGCTAAAACCGCGTAATCCGCTGACATCATGGCAAATTTTGGTACGCATATTAGCGTGGCAGCGGCGGGGGCGGGCTTATTGTCTGTCCTTTGCTTGCAGGTGGGCTTAGCCGATCCGCGTGAAGCCTTGATGCTGGCGCTATTGGGAACGATTGGCGGTATTTTGCCGGATATTGATTTGCAACACTCTTACCCCAGTCGGATTATGTTTTCCTTGTTTGCGATTCTCGCCGCCTTCATGGTGGTGTTTTCCAGCGAAAACAATTTGTCGATTGTGGAATTGTGGGGCGTGGGGTTGATCACTTTTGGGTTAATTCGCTTTCCGATTTGGATGGTATTCCATGAGTACACCACGCACCGTGGGTCGATTCATTCCTTGGTGGCGGCGGTATTGTTCATGTTCTTGATGACAGCGTTTGCCCACCATGTGATGGGCGAAACGCCGTTTGTGTCTTGGTTATTTGGTTTGTTTGTGTTTCTAGGGTTTGTGCTGCATCTGGTGCTGGATGAGTTATACAGCGTGGATTTCATGAATCACCGCATTAAACGCTCGTTCGGCACGGCATTTAAGATACTCGACTGGAAAAAGCGTGAAAAATCCACTGCGCTGGTGATCGCCACGATTGTTGCATGGGCGGTTGTGCCGGATTCCCATGCATTTTGGGATACCTTGCTGAGCGCGGATACCTACCGGATTATTGGGGCGCGTTTGTTACCGTAGGTGTGGCGGCGTAATAATGATCCCGGAATGAGTTGAAGGGATAATCCTGCAACAGTTTGTTGAGTTTCCCCGGAATGCTGCTGCGTCGGGCAAATTGGTGGACGGCCATTTTCAGCGGAATGTTGACCTGTTGTGATACTTCACGGTGTTCGTGGGTATCCAATTCGTAAGGGTGCATGTAGAAAATACTGGTGGCGTGATTCAAATCACGCGCCAGCCAGCGTGATAGCCAATAGGGGTAAATGCGGAAATAACCACCGCCCATCACCGGCAAATTCTTGCCGAATACGCGGCTGACACTCATCGGGTAGCAATCCAGCCCGCGTGCGGCAATACGTTGCAAAATGCTGTCATCGCTAAAGCCGTAACACCGGCGCACGGTGGCTAACATAATGGATGAGTCGTAAATAATCCCCTGTTCCCGTAGCGCATCGCAATACCAGTCGAGAATGTCGTCGCGTACCGAAAACGTGGGGGCGCGAAACCCGATGACTTTGGTGCCGCTAATGTCTTCTAATAAGCCAACCGAACGTTGCATTTCGGCGCGAAATTGCGCTTCGGTCAGGTGGTAAATCATGCGGTGAGTATGTGAATGGCTGGCGAGTTCGTGACCGGCTTGCGCGATGCCGTGGATCAATTGCGGAAACTTTTCTGCCACCATGCCTTGGACGAAGAACGTGCCTTTGACCTTGTGTGTATCCAAAATATCCAGTAAGCGGCTGGTATTGCGTACTACACGGTTGGATACAGCGCGGTCAAAATCGTAAACGGATTGTTGCCAGTCTTCGATGTCTGCGGTGAATATCATGGGCTTGCCTCCAAAGAAACGCTTTCCCGTTTTTGCGGATGACAGCTTAGGTAGAGTTCACCGAGAATGTCGAGGATGCGGGTTTCGGAAAAGTGCTGGCAGGCGTGTTCCCGTGCGGCTTTGCCCATCTGTTGGCGTTGTTCGGGGTGTTGGATGCACCACAGCATGTGGTCGGCAAGCGCTTGCGGGGAATTCAGTGGCGTTTTGAAACCGGTTTGCTGATCAATAATAGCTTCGCGGCTGCCTTTGACAGCGGTGCAGATGACGGGTTTGCCGGATGCCATCGGTTCGATCAGGGCGCGGGGAATGCCTTCGGCGAATGAGGTCAGCACCCCGACATCAATGCTTTGGTAAAACGCGGGCATGTCGTTGCGGTATGGCATGATTTCGATCAAATCACTCAGCCCTTTTTGTTGGATGCTGGCTTGTATGTCGGTTTGCAGATGCCCTTGACCGATGAATTTGATGTTGAATTCACGGGTTTGCTTTGCCAGTAATTCGGCAGCATCCAGCAGTAAGGCATGGTTTTTAATGGGTTCAAAGCGTGCCACCATGCCAAATGTGGTGGTGTTGTCAGGGGCAGTAGAATGCGGTTTAAATTTGTTTAAGTCGATGCCATTGCCGAGAAATACCATTTGTGATTCGTCGAGCAAGTGGTGTTCTCGCGCCAGTTGCATGTCTTCACGCAATTGGAATAGCGAATAACGCACGGTGTTTTTCAGCAGTTTTTCGATCAGCAGATAGGCTTTGCGAGCCAGCGGGCTGGTATTTTCGGCAATGCTGTAGCCGTGACTTTGGTAAATCCACACCGTTTTATGGTCAAACAAAGCGAGAAAACGCCCGACTAAGCCCGGTATGCCGAAGTGCAGGTGTACGGCATGATAACCGCCCTGGCGAATCGCACGGCGTAAATTCCAGGCAGAACGCGCCAATTGTAGCGGGTTTAGGCTGCGGTGCTGGTCGGCTATCACTACCTTCATACCCTGGGCTTGCATGAGGGCGACTTCGGGACCGTCACTGCACAGCACATCCACTTGCATCTCGCCCGCATGACGTTTATTCAGGGCATGAGCGCGATGAAACACCAGCGCGTAGGCGGAACTGCTGACGGTGCAAACTTCCAAAATTTTCAGCGGGTTAGCTTTCATAGGGTATTCAGTAAAATTTGTGGAGCAGGGCGCGGGATAAGCCATCCATCACGATTTCCGGCGTATTGCGGATTAGCCAAGCGGCGGCACCTTGTACTTTGGAATGTGCGGATGACGGTTGCGGCGTGGGTATTTTGTAGTAGTAAATCTTGTGGCTGCGGTTGGCGAGTTTGAGCTTGAATTGGTGCGGGTTGCTACCGGCGGATGAACGCCCTAGGTTGTAAGTGTTGCGCCCGCTTGCACCGCAATATTCAACCATCTGCCAGAGCATGGCTAGGAACACATTGTGCTTTTTGTAATCGGTATGAATCCCTGACCAAGCGCCATACACTTCGGTTTGGCTTACAAAATTGACGGATGACACCACCGGAATGCCGTCGATATAGCCGACAAAAATTTGCAGGTATTGGGGACACTGCTGTATTAAATCCGTAAAAAATGCTTTGGGGTGCGGCAAACTGCCAAGGTCATGCAAACTCATGCGGTACAGTTGGTAAAATTCATCCAATAATTGCGGGTTCAAACCGACCACTGAGGTAAACCCCATCTTTAAGGGGCGACGGATATTTTTGCGGGTATTGCTGGACAACTGTTGCCAAATAGCCTCGACCGACGGTTGAATGTCGACATTGAGTTCGACTTTATCCGCCGTATCGTTCAGGTAAGGAATGTGCTGTGCGGTGCGGACTTCCAGTGTATTGATGCGGGTGGCAGCCAGTTCTTGCGCCAAGGTCGCAATCAGCAAACCGTAATCATCAGCACTCGTGTCAGGAATCATGCCGGTTTTATCAAAACCTGCCCCCAGAATCAGCGTTTGTTTGCCCAACCACTGAGTGCGTAAAAAAGCCGGAATAGTCCACCCGCGTTCGGTAGTTGCCAGTTGTACTTGCACGGGCTGCAAACGGAATTCACGTGCCAAAATTGCGCGAAAGGCGGGATTGAGAAAAATTTCTCCGTCCAGCGGTGATGGCTTGTATGGCGGATCTGGTGTAATCGTTATGCTCATCTTCCAAACGGCTTTGTTTTTATGATCATCTATTTGTATGACGTTGGGAAAAGTCATGCCAGTGCGGGCAGATTAACGGGGCAACTTTGTCGGGTAGGCGGTTATTCGTCTGGTGCTATGCCCGCTTATCCAGAAAATGCCCGCGAATGCAGGCTAAACTTTGCGGTATGGGGAAAGCTGTCGGACAATGACTGGACATACTAACAATTATCTCCAGCAGAGAACCATGCTAACTGTCAACGCTAACCGTGTTCCTAGTCCGTCTCATTCAGTCGCTGCACCAGTGCCGTATCTTGCCGTGCCTGCTGCCGGGATTGCTACGCACACGTTGACACTTGAGGATGTCTGGCGGCGTTTAATGCGGCAAAAATGGACTTTCTTACTGACAACCTTGTCCATTATCTTGCTGACGGTTTATTTTACTTGGACAGCAACCCCATCTTACCGTGCGGGGGCAACGATCCAGATTGAGAAAGAGGGCGTGCAAATTGTTAACTTTGGCACGCTCACCAGTGCTTCACCGGATATGGGGGAGCAGGATCCTTTTTTCCGTACCCAATACGAACAGTTGAAAAGCCGCAAGCTGGCGGAGCGGGTCATTGCTGATCTGGATTTGCGTACCCGCTTGTTTGAGCGCCCTGAAAAATTCAGCCTATTGGCTTCGGTTAAAGTAATTATCAAGGGGGTTATTGATAACGTTTTACCCGCTAAACAAGCCGCTACTGGTGGTGGTAAGACGTCTGATTACGCCCAGCAATTTGTTGAAAAGCTTTACGTGGAGCCGATTGAAAAGACGCATTTAGTCAAAGTATTTTACGAAAGCCCTGACCCGGTATTATCAGCGGATATTGTGAACACCCTGATTAACGCTTTCATCAAAGAAAATATCAGCTCTCAAAGTGAAACAGATACTTACGCCAAGGAATTTTTGGAGCAGGAGTTAGAGAAAGCGCGGCAGCGTTTGAACTTGCAAGAAGGCAAACTGATTGAATATGCCAAGCAAAATGACATCCTGGAAGTGAATAAC
>JBEUIR010000065.1:0-10223 GCA_040415395.1 Candidatus Thiothrix namsaraevi | reverse complement strand
GCATGAATCTTCCCATTTAATTCATCTGCTAAAATGCCATTAATCTGCCGATGGCGTGCAATCAGCATTTTTCCATTGAACTGTTCACTCACAACCGTCACCTTAAAATGCGATTCCGAACCGGGCGGCACATTGTGCATGTGGCTTTCGTTGACGACTTCGAGGAAGTCAGGTTGCATTGCCTGCTGGATTTTCTGTTCAATTTGGGTTTGGATGGTCATACTCTCTACACTTGAATTAACGATGATTAACTTGAAACCACGGGAACGGGGCGCGTATATTCCGCCCTACACCCACATAACTACCTGCGAACATGAACCAAAAAGAAAACTTTGACAAGTTGTCCCAGTATTTGCAAAGCAAAATCATTGGGCAAAAATCCCTGATCAATCGTCTGATGATCGCGTTGCTGGCAGACGGGCATTTGCTGGTGGAAGGTGCGCCGGGCTTGGCGAAAACCCGCGCCATTCAGATGCTAGGGCAGGGGATCGAGGGGGATTTTCACCGTGTGCAATTCACGCCGGATTTATTGCCAGCGGACATTACCGGCACGGAAGTATTCCACCCCAATGATGGCTCGTTCCACTTCCAGAAAGGCCCGTTGTTTCACAATTTGATCCTCGCGGATGAAATCAACCGTGCGCCTGCCAAAGTGCAATCCGCGCTGTTGGAAGCGATGGCAGAACGCCAGATTACCGTTGCGGGCACAACCTGGAAACTGCCCGAACCGTTTTTGGTGATGGCGACCCAAAACCCGATTGAGCAGGAAGGCACGTACCGTTTGCCGGAAGCGCAACTTGACCGTTTCCTAATGCACGTGATTGTTGATTACCCAACGCCTGCCGAAGAAAAAGTCATTCTGCATCTGGGACGCAAAGAAGCCATGCAGCAAGTGCGTCATGAAAAAGAAGCAGTTACGCCACTGGTCAGCCGGAATGACGTGGCGTTAGCGCGGCAGGATGTACTGAATATTTACATGACCGACAAGGTGGAAACCTACTTGCTGCAATTGGTATTGGCAACCCGTAATCCCGAACGTTACGGTAAATCCTTGGCTGGTAGCATTGCGTATGGTGGCAGCCCGCGTGCCACGCTGTCGTTGGATCGGTGCGCCCGCGCTCATGCATGGTTGGCAGGGCGCGATTTCGTCAGCCCCGAAGACGTGCAAGCGGTGGCGCATGACGTGTTACGCCACCGTTTATTGCTGACGTTTGAAGCCGAAGCCGATGGCATGACCGCCAACCATATTATTGATGAATTACTGGCGTTGGTGGCCGTCCCTTGATGGCAGGTGTAGCAGGCGAAGGGATTGTCTTTAGTTCCCTGCAATCCTTGTTGCGATTGCAGGGGCAGGTGCGCACTTTGAATTTGGCGAAAAAACATATTCGGGCGCGTCATTCTGGATTGCACCGTTCAGTCCATAAAGGTCGGGGCATGGACTTTGCGGAGTCGCGCATGTACCAGCCCGGTGATGATATTCGCACCATTGACTGGCGGGTAACGGCGCGTAGTGGGCGCGTGCATACCAAAGTGTTTGAAGAAGAGCGCGAAAAGCCGGTGTTATTGTGGGTGGATTTACGCCCGTCGATGTTTTTTGCCACCCGTGGGCGTTTTAAATCGGTGTTGGCGGCGCAGATTGCGGCATTGCTATTGTGGAAAACCCTTGATGATGGCGATCGCATCGGCGGTATTTTGCAAAATGGCACGCATACCGAATTTAAACCGTCGCGGAGCCGTTCCTCTGCTTTGCATTTGTTGCGGCAGTTAAGCGATATGACCCGCACGACGGCGATGCCAAGCCGCTCGGTTGAAGATTTGCAAGCCAGTTGGACACGCTTACGGCGGGTGACACAGCCAGGTAGTCAATTGTTTATTTTGAGTGATTTTCGGCAAGTGACACCCGCAGCGTTACGGCAATTGGCCATGATTGCGCAACATTCGCAATTAACCTTGATTGAGATTCACGATCCGTTTGAAGAAAAACTACCCAATAAGGGCAGCTTGCGTTTGACCGACGGTAAACGGCATTTGTTACTGAATTTGGGTTTGCGGCTGTGGCGCGACCGTTATAGCAATCGCGTGGCGCAAGCGGCGAAAACCTTGCAGGAATTCAGCCGCAGCTACCGTATTCCATTAGTGCAATTGTCGACCGCTGACAGCGATAACGAACGCTTACTGAAATTGTCACGGGGATTGCGATGAACCCGGAAGAACTCCCGTTACGTGATATTCATTTGCCTGACCCGATTGGCTGGTGGCCGCCAGCGCCGGGCTGGTGGATGTTAGTGGTGTTGATGTTGGCGGTGATTGCGTGGTTATTCTGGCGTTGGCGGCGGCAAAAACACGCTGAGCAAGGCTTGGAAAGTGCTTTGCTGGAGCTGGAACGCTTGCAACGTCAATACGGCACGAATACCAAAGAATTATTGCGCGAACTGTCCGTGTTGCTACGGCGGGTTGCGATCAGTCAGTATGGGCGGCAAACCGTGTCAGGGCTGACTGGTGCGGCTTGGGTCAAATTTTTGGACGACAAAGCAGGTAAGCCCTTATTTGGCAGCAAGTTGACACATTTACTCACCGAAGTGCCCTATCGCCCGGAAACGCAAGCCGAAACCAAAGCCGTGCTGCAAGCCACTCGTGAATGGATCAAGCTACAACGGGGGAAAGATCATGTATGAATTCCTCTGGTGGTGGATGTTTATTTTGCTACCTTTACCGCTGGTGGTGCGTTGGTGGCTGAAACCGGCAGAACCCAAGCAAGGTGTTGCGTTGAAAGTCCCGTTTTTGGAGGATTTTCAGCAGGGTGGCAAGGCATTGGGGCGTTCGTGGTTCGGCTTGTTGGCACTGTTGCTGGCGAGTGCGGCGTGGATTTTATTGGTGGCGGCGGCGGCGCGTCCAGTGTGGGTGGGCGATACGGTGGCAATGCCGGTGTCAGGGCGTGATTTGATGCTGGCTGTCGATTTATCGGGCAGTATGCAGGAGCAAGATTTTATCCTCAATGGGCAGGTGGTTGACCGTTTGGTGGCAACTAAAGCGGTGGCGGGGGAGTTTGTACGCAAACGTACCAGCGACCGCCTCGGTTTAGTGTTGTTTGGTGATCGGGCGTACCTGCAAGTGCCGTTGACCTTTGATCGTCAAACCGTGCTACGTTTGTTGAATGAATCGCAAATTGGCTTGGCAGGCGAACGCACTGCGATTGGCGATGCAATTGGACTGGCGCTTAAACGCTTGCAAGATAGCCCTGAAAAAAACCGGGTCCTGATTCTGATGACCGATGGCGCGAATACCGCTGGCAGTGTCAGCCCCTTGGAAGCGGCGGAAATGGCAGCAGCCGTGGGTTTAAAAATTTATACGGTGGGGATTGGTTCGGAAAGTGATCAGATGCGCAGCGTGTTTGGGTTTCAATTGATGAACCCTTCGGCGGATTTGGATGAGCGCACGTTGAAAGCGATTGCCACCGGCACGGGTGGGATGTATTTTCGGGCGCGTGATTCCGAAGAGTTCCATAAGATTTACGCGGAATTGGATCGGCTCGAACCTGTGGAAAAAGAAGCGCAGCAATGGCGACCGCAGCAAGAATTGTTCCGTTGGCCGTTACTGGCGGCATTGGTACTGACGCTGCTGGTTGCCGTGTTGCGGATAGGGCGGGAGTGAGGGTTTTATGTTGAATAATCTGCATTTTCTCCACCCGGAATGGCTGTGGTTATTGCTGATACTGCCGCTGGTGTTGGGCATGAAATGGTTGCAGGCACGTCAGCAAGGTGGTTGGGAACGCATTGTCGACAAGCAGTTGATGCCATTTGTGTTGAGTGGCACGGCGGGCAGTTGGGGATGGTTGCCGTTGGCTTGGTTGTCACTGGCGTTGCTGGTGGCGATTGTGGCAATCGCAGGCCCCGCGTGGGAGAAGCGCGAAATGCCGGTCTTTCGTGATCAGCAAGCCTTGGTCGTGGCGATGGATTTTTCTGCCTCGATGTATGCCGATGATGAAAAACCTAACCGTATTACCTTGGCGCGTTTCAAATTGCTCGACATTCTCAATGCGCGTCAAGATGCGCAAAGCGGGCTGCTAGTATTTGCCGGGGATGCGTTTGTGGTTTCACCCCTGACCGATGACATCGCCACGATTCAGGAGCAGGTGAAAAACCTTTCACCTGATATTATGCCAGCCCCCGGCAGTTTGTTGACCCCAGCGATTGAACGCTCGGTTGAATTGCTGCAACAAGCGGGCATGAAAACCGGCAGTATTTTGTTGATGACTGACGGTGTGGCGGATACGGAAGCCGCGATTGCCGCAGCGGATAAGGCATGGGGGATGGGTTACAACGTATCCGTATTGTCATTGGGGACGGCGGATGGTGCGCCGATACCACGCCCCAGAGGTGGTTTTTTGTTGGACAGTGCGGGCAAAACCGTGATTGCGACCGTGAATCTGGACGATTTGGCACGTATTGCCAAAGCCGGTGGCGGGGTTTTCACGCAAGCAGCGTTGGGTGATGCTGATGTGAGCGCCTTACGGCAGCAGTGGCAGTCGCTCAGTCAACAGCAGTTAAGCAAGAGCCAAGGTCGTCAAACCGATGCGTGGGTGAATGAGGGGTATTGGTTGGTTTTGTTGCTATTGCCGCTCGCAGCCTTGACGTTCAGACGTGGTTGGTTAGGCGTTGTGCTGGTTTGCATTCTGTTGCCACAACCGCAAACCGCAACGGCATTCAGTTGGGATGATTTATGGCTGACGCCCGATCAACAAGCCCAAGAAGCACTGGATAACGGGCAACCCGCCCGCGCTTTGGAACTTTTTCAGCACCCTGAATGGAAGGGGGTGTCAGCGTATAAAAACAAGGACTATCAAACCGCTGCACAACAATATGCCGCACAACAAAGCATTACCGGTCAGTACAATTATGGCAATGCGCAAGCGAAAGCCGGTAAGTTTAAGGAGGCAATTGCTGCCTACAAGCGGGTATTGGATGCCGACCCTAAGCACGACGATGCGCGTCATAACCTGAAAATAGTGGAAGAAGCGCTTCGGCAACAGCAGGAACAGGAACAACAGAACCAACAGAACTCTCAGGAAAAGCAGCCACAACCACAGCAAGACCAACAGGGCGGAGGTCAGCAGCAAGAGCAAGGGGCGGAGGGTCAAGGTTCACAAACGCAGCAACCTAATTCTGCACCGAATGAACAGCAGCAAGCGCAACAACAAGCCGCTGACGAACAAGCTAAAGCGGAAGAAGAACAAGCCAAACAAGGTGAGCAAGCCGGTGAAAAGTCAGAGCAAGCAGCGGCAGCCGCTGCTGACGACCCGCAGCAGCGCGAGCAGGAACAAGCCACTGAGCAATGGTTGCGGCGTATTCCTGACGACCCATCCGGTTTGTGGCGACGCAAGTTTCAGTACCAATATCAACAACGTGGTGCGCAGGCAAGGGGTGATGAATGGTAAGGTTACTCTTGATAGCGTGGTTATGGCTGTTGCCATTCGGGGCGCAAGCCGCTGCGATTATGGCACAGCTTGACCGCAATCCGGTGGCATTGGGTGATCCTGTGGTACTCACGTTTACGGCGGATGGCATCGTATCCGGTGAGCCAGATTTTTCGCCTTTAGAACAGGACTTTGAGATACGCGGGCGTTCGCAAAGCAACAGTTTCAGCATGGTGAATGGCGTCAGCAGTATCACCACCAGGTGGGAGTTGCGTTTATACCCGCGTCGCACCGGTACTGTGCCGATTCCCCCGATTGCTTTTGGCGCAGATCAAAGTCAGGCGCTGGATTTGCAGGTTATGGATCAGCCACCCCCGCAGGTGAGCACCGGGGGCGCACCCGATATTTTGATGGAACTCACCGCCGAACCGCAGCAGCCGTATGTACAGCAGCAAATCGTGATTACCCAACGCATGTTGCACATTACCCCCTTACAACCGCAAGCCAGCCTTAGTCACCCCGAAGTGGAAGTAGGCAAAGGCAATATTCAGCAACTGGGCAAAACTCGCAACACGACCTTGATGCGCAATGGACGCAATTACCAAGTGATTGAACGCCGTTACGCGCTTACCCCGCAGCAAAGCGGTACGCTGACTTTGGGGCGTACTACCTTTGACGGTATTATTGAGGACAAAAACAACTACGAATTTGATCCATTTGGCATGAGTGGCAAGCGCATTCGGCGTTTTTCCGAACCATTGACGTTGCAAGTACAAGGTCAGCCCGCCAGCTATACCGGCAAGCACTGGCTGCCCGCCAACAGCATTACCTTGAATGCGCACTGGCAGACACCTGCTGATAAATTGAAAGCGGGTGAACCCGTTACGTTGACGTTGGCGATTGTGGCGGATGGTTTGGCTGCCGAACAATTGCCCAAGCTCAACATCCAAGCGCCAGCGGGTATCAAGGCATACACCGATCAACCCGAATTGCGTAACGACCCCGGTAGCAACGGTATTGTGGGTGTGCGTCAGGAAAAGTGGGTAGTGGTTGCCCCTTACAATGGCGAGTACGAATTTCCCGGCTTGAGTATTGATTGGTGGAATACCGCCACGGGTAAACAGGAAACGACCACACTTGACCCAGTGAAACTCGTGGTGACTGGTGGACAGGCAGCACCCGCTACTGCGAATGCACCCACAGCAGCGGAACCGGCGCAGGCAGCGCCCCAAACGCCGCAACCTGTTAAAAACCCGGATACACCAGCAACCTCCGCTGGTTGGTTTGCTTGGTTTTCGTGGGACTGGTATGCCACTGCACTGCTGATCATTTGGGGGGTATTATCAGTGGGCTGGTTGTTACGGTATTTCTGGAAAAAGTCCGAAACAACGCCTAAACAATCTGCCAAAACCGCCTATGCGCCCGTATCAGTACGCCCGCCCGATCCTAAAACCGTGTGGCAACGGCTAGAACAAGCTTGTCGGCAAAATCAACCGCAAGCCGCCCATGACGCCTTACTGCAATGGATGGACGTTGGCTTACACCTGCGTCCGGCGTTGCTGGCAGATTTCCGTGAACAAGCACCCCCATCGTTACAGGCCGAAATTGATGCGCTCAATGCGGTGCTCTATGGTCGCAGCAGCGGTGGCTGGCGCGGCGCAGGTTTGTGGCAAGCCTTGCAAGGATTTAAGTTATCCACCGGACAGGCAACGGTGAAAACCTCAGAGCTGGCTTCACTTTACCCAGACTAATCCGAACGAAATCCGGTATAAAGGTCTAAGGTGTAAATGTTTAAATCAGCGAGGTAAAACCATGCACAAGCCCATTCCAGCCGGGTTGTTTTTATTGGGCGTAAGCCTGTGTTCCTTGAATGCAGCGGCATTCACCGAACCCCAAGGTCATGCCAAATTGCCCATCACGTTTTCCCCCGAATCTAAGGTGAACGTGGTCGTGGAACAGCAGGGCAATACCATTATTGCCAAACTTCCTAAGGGCAAAACGCAACAATTGGGAGAAATGCCCGATGTCCCCGAAGGTAGCCAAACCATTGATGGTTTATTGTTGCAAGCCGATTTCAACTTTGACGGCTACGGTGACGTGGCAGTGCTGGAAGGCGTGGGTTATGGCGGTGTCAATCTGTTTTACCGCTTGCACTTGTGGAATAAAGCGCAGGGTAAATTTCAGGAATACAAAGAGCCAATCAGCAACCCCACGTTGACGTCAGAAACCAAAACACTGAGCACCGCGCAACGCTCAGGACCACGTTGGTACAGTACGGATTACCGTTTCAATAATGGCAAACCCTATGTGTGGTCGGAAGGTTCAATGGTGGGCACGGATGGCGATTTGTATTTCGTCAAACTTTACGATGCGGCAGGAAAAGTGCTGACGAAAGTCATTGCCGATACGCAAGATTCCTCCGACGTGACGGCAAAAACGCCCGCTGCTACCCGTAAAATCACAGCCGACAAAGCGGCTTTGCACGATAAGCCGGATGCCAAAACGAAAACCAAAATGTACCTGATCAAAGGTGACAAGGTGACGCTGCTGGATCATCGTGAGGGGGATGATGGTGTGGAGTGGTTTTTAGTGCGTTTTGATGGCAAAAAACGGCTGGAAAAGTGGGTGGAATGGAGCACTTTGTCTCAATGATTTTCACTTAATCCCCTAATAATGCCTGCAAGTTAGAAATATACGCCCGCGCTGTTTCCTGGCGTTCTTCCGGCGACACGACTTTTTTGTCTTCCCATTCGAGATGTTCGGGGGGAAGTTCGTCGAGGAAGCGGCTGGGTTCAACGGTGGCGGCATCGCCGTAGCGTGAGCGTACTTTGGCGTAGCTAATGGTGAGGTTTTTCTGGGCGCGGGTAATGCCCACGTAGGCGAGGCGGCGTTCTTCTTGGATGCTGTGTTCGTCGACGCTGTTGGCGTGGGGGAGTAATTCTTCTTCCACGCCGACCAAAAACACGTTGGGGAACTCTAAGCCTTTGGCTGCGTGTAAGGTCATCAACGCTACGGCATCTTGTTCTTTTTCTTCACTATTACGTTCCAGCATATCGACCAAGCTCATGTGCGCAATAATATCGCTCAGGGTTTCTTTTCCAGCGCCATCGTCGTGGAGTTTGCGCACCCATTCGACAATTTCCCAGACGTTTTTCATGCGGGATTCGGCTTGTTTGGGGGTGTTGCAGGTGTTTTTGAGCCAGTCTTCGTAGCCGGTGTCATTGATGACTTGTTTGACAATCTGTGTGGGGTCGGCGTTGTCAGCGGCACGGATCATTTCGTGTAGCCAGAAGCCGAAGGTTTCCACCCGTTGTTGGGCTTTGGCGGAAATGCGCTGAGCAAAGCCGAGTTCTTGAGCGGCAGTAAACAAGCTGGCGTGGCGTTCGTGCGCGTATTCGCCAAGTTTTTCCAATGTGGAGGTGCCAATTTCGCGTTTGGGGGTGTTGATAATGCGCAGGAATGCGGCATCGTCGTCGGGGTTGGCGATGAGGCGCAGGTAGCCGAGGATGTCTTTGACTTCAGCGCGGGAGAAAAACGAGGTGCCGCCGCTGATTTTGTAGGGAATATTGTTCTCGCGCAGGGCTTTTTCAAATAAACGGCTTTGGTGATTACCACGGTACAAAATGGCAAAATCTTTGAAATCGGCGCGGTCACGAAAGCGGGCTTTGAGGATTTCTCCGATGACTTTTTCGGCTTCGTGTTCGGGAGTGCGGGCGGGCATAATGCGGATGGGGTCGCCTTCGCCGAGGGTACTCCACAGATTTTTTTCAAATAAATGCGGGTTGTTGCTGATGAGTTTATTGGCACTTTGCAAAATACGGCTGGTGGAACGGTAGTTTTGTTCCAGCTTGATCACCTTGAGCGTGGGGTAATCGGTTTGCAATTGCGCAATGTTTTCCGGGCGTGCGCCGCGCCAAGCGTAGATGGATTGGTCGTCATCCCCCACGGCGGTGAGTGCGCCGCGAATGCCCGCTAACAGGCGAATCAGGCGGTATTGGCAGGCGTTGGTATCTTGGTATTCGTCGACCAAGAGGTAGCGTAATTTGTGTTGCCAGTGTTGCAGGGCATCAGGGTGTTGCTCGAAAAGTTGCACGGGCAAGACGATAAGATCGTCGAAATCGACGGCGTTGTAGGCTTTGATTTGGCGTTGGTATTTTTCGTATAAAATCGCGGCGAGTTTTTCATCGGTGGTATTTGCCAGCAGGGCGGCTTGTTCTACCGAGATGAAGTCATTTTTCCAGCGCGAAATTATCCAGCGTAGGTTGTCGGCTTCTTCCACGTCTTCTTTGTGGGCGAGTTCTTTGAGGATGGCTTCGCTGTCTTGGGCATCGAGAATGCTGAAATTGGCTTTGTAGCCTAGGCGTTTGGCTTCGCGCTTGATAATGTTCAAGCCTAGGGTGTGGAAGGTGGAAACGGTCAAGCCTTTGGCTTCTTCCTTGGTCAAAAGTTGGGTGGCGCGTTCGCGCATTTCACGGGCGGCTTTATTGGTGAAGGTGATCGCCGCGATTTGGTCGGCGGAATACACGCCTTTGCGGATCATCCACGCGATTTTTTGGGTGATGACGCGGGTTTTGCCACTGCCAGCACCGGCGAGGACGAGGAGGGGAGAGCCGAGGTGGGTGACGGCGGCTTGTTGTTCAGGGTTAAGTCCGTTCATGTTATTGGAATACGCGGGTTAGCCAAGCGGTGAAAGGAATGATGGTGCTGGTCTTTGGGTTAGTATCGAATACTTTGGCTTGGTAGGCTTTGCCAGCGGACATGCCGGGTTTCTTTTGCCAAGAAAGTAGGGTGGAGAGGCGTGCCTTGGATA
>JBEUIR010000064.1:8029-10228 GCA_040415395.1 Candidatus Thiothrix namsaraevi | reverse complement strand
GTTGGCGGCAATCGGGTTAAATAAACGACTGACTAAACATGTAGTAGCCTTCAGATGGAGGGTTTGCGGACGCGGGTTCAATTCCCGCCGCCTCCACCAAACTGTAACCCCTTGATTTTTAAAGAAAAATTAAGGGGTTTTTTGTTTCTGTTGCAACCGCAAGCGCAACCACTCGATCATTCGCGTTTCCAGCCAATAGTCAGCCCGCCAAGGCACATTGCCAGCCACAAATCCCACATGCCCGCCGTGCATCGTCAATTCCAGCGTGACGCTATCACTCAACATGGCTTCCGTCGGTGCAGTGGTCGGGTACATAAACGGATCATCTTGCGAATGAATAATCAGCGTTGGAGTTTCAATGCGTTGCAGAAATTGCCGTGAACTGCTGCGGCTGTAGTAATCTTCCGCCCCAGCAAAGCCATTCAGCGGTGCGGTGATCTGATCGTCGAAAGCAAACAGTGTCTTGAGTGTGTCCAAATCGACTGATAGCGGGCTGGTCATCTGGCTGAATTTGCGGCGATAGGAAGCCTTGAGTTTGTTGACCAAATAGCGCCCGTAGATGACCGAGAAACCCCGTTCCAGCTTGCGAGCGCATTCCTGTAATTGGAATGGCACGGAAACCGCAATCGCCGCTTGCAAACCCGCGTTCGCGCCCGTTTCGCCAAGGTATTTCAAAATCAAATTGCCACCGAGTGAAAAGCCGATGGCGGCGTTAGGCATTCGTTGGGTTTGCTGCAAATGCGCCAGGACTTCCGCGATGTCAGCCGTGCGCCCCGAATGATAACTTTCCGGTAAGCGATTGTGTTCGTCGCTACAACCGCGCAAATGCATGAAGACACTCGCAAAACCCGCTTGCTGCAACGCCTGCATTAGCGTTTGCACATAATGCGATTGCAACGAACCTTCCAGCCCATGAATCACCAGTACCAGCGGCGAATTGGGGCGCGGATACCAAGCAAGGTCGATGAAATCACCGTCGCTGAGTTCTACCCGTTCGGCTTGCAAGGGCAGTTGCACCCGGCGGCGCAGGAATACTGGCCACAAGGTTTGCAGGTGGGCTGAGCGTAACCACCATGCGGGGCGAAAGGTCGATTGCTGGATTCGTTTCATCCCTATATCATCACACGTTTATATTCTCCACCGGAAGCACACATGAGCCAATACTGGAGCAAACTGGTACACAATCTCGACCCGTATGTACCGGGTGAACAGCCGAAAGACCAGCGTTACATCAAGCTGAATACCAACGAATGCCCGTACCCGCCCTCACCGAATGCACTCGCAGCGATTCACGCGGCGGCGGATGAACGGTTGCGGCTGTACCCCGACCCGAATGCGGACGAGCTGAAGGATGCAATTGCCGATTATTACAACGTGCAACGCGCCAATATTTTCGTCGGCAATGGTTCGGATGAGGTGTTAGCCCACGTTTTCCAAGGCTTGCTCAAGCACGATGCACCGTTGCTATACCCGGATATTAGCTACAGTTTTTACCCCGTTTACGCCAATCTTTACCAGATTAATGCGCAACAAATCCCCTTGCGTGAGGATTTTCGGGTGTGCTTGGGCGATTACGCGGTGGATAATGGTGGAATTATTTTCCCCAATCCGAATGCGCCCACCAGCATGGCATTGGGTTTGGATGCTATTGAAGCACTATTGGAAACGCACGATAAATCCGTGGTGGTCGTGGATGAAGCCTACGTCGATTTTGGGGCGCAAACCGCGATTCCGCTGATCGACAAGTACCCGAATTTGTTGGTGGTGCAAACCTTCTCCAAGTCGCGTTCGCTGGCGGGTTTGCGGGTGGGCTTTGCGGTGGGGCATCCTGATTTGATCAATGCACTGGAGCGGGTGAAAAATTCCTTCAATTCTTACCCCTTGGGGCGTATGGCGATTGCAGGTGCAGCAGCGGCGATGCGTGATAAAGCGTATTTCGAGGATACCTGCCAGAAAATTATTACTACCCGTGAGATGACGGTGCAAAGTCTGACCGAGATGGGTTTCAGCGTATTACCGTCAGCGGCGAATTTCGTGTTTGCGCGTCCACCGGCGGGTAATGCAGAAAGTTTGTATTTGGCTCTGAAACAGCGCGGTGTCTTGGTGCGTTACTTCAATAAGCCACGCATTAATGAATACTTGCGGATTACCATCGGTACGGATGAGGAAATGGCAATATTCCTGAGCATATTGGCAGAG
>JBEUIR010000064.1:0-7929 GCA_040415395.1 Candidatus Thiothrix namsaraevi | reverse complement strand
TTGGCTGAACCCGTGAGCTTGAGCGCGTTTGGGCAACACGTTGCGGCAGTGCTGGGGCGCGAACCCTTATTGATTGCGGGTGGTGAGCACCTCATCCAGCGCATTGCATGGTGTAGCGGCGGGGCGCAAGGTTACATTCAGCAAGCGTTTGAGCTGGGCGCGGATGCGTACCTGAGCGGTGAAATTTCTGAACACACGGTGCATTTTGCACGGGAAAATGGCATTCATTACCTAGCGGCGGGGCATCATGCCACCGAGCGTTACGGCATTCAGGCATTGGGAAACCAGTTGGCGGAACAGTTTGGGTTGGCGCATTATTTTCTGGATATCAACAACCCCGCGTGAGTCAGGTTTGTTTTGTGTTTTTATGCGACCCTCGCGGCGCTTTGTTGATTAGGTAAGCGATGAATGATTTAAATCAAGACGTTTGCATTTTCTCTATTACGATTGGGATTTCTACTTGATTTTAGGTGTGAGTTCCGACATTCTATTGAGTCTTTTAGTATATGCTAATATAGCTATACTTAAGTTAATGGCTCAGATATTCAGTGCGATTGCAAGCATTATCATGGTGTGTTTGCAGGCGTGCAGCAGGTTAAGTTTTGATCATTTGGGAGAGTGCTTACAATGGCAAATTCTGGAGTAGATAAAGGTCGCCGTCGCGTCTTGATTGCCGCCACATCCGTGGTTGGGGCAGCAGGCGTGGCTGCGGTTGCGGCTCCGTTCCTTAATTCCTGGAACCCTAGTGCGCGGGCGCGAGCTGCTGGTGCACCGGTAGAAGTTTCAGTAACTAAGGCGGAACCAGGGCAGCAAATTCGTGTAATCTGGCGCGGTAAACCGGTTTGGTTGGTGAACCGTACCCCGGAAATGCTGGCAACCTTGGAAGGGTTGGCTGATGCATTGAGAGACCCGAATTCCGATAACGTGAAACAGCAACCGGAGTACGCCAAAAACTTGGCGCGTACCCGTGAAGGTAAAGAGCAATATCTGGTGCTGGTTGGGATTTGTACCCACCTCGGTTGCTCCCCTACCTACCGCCCTGAGTTGGCTCCGGCTGATTTGGGTGAAAACTGGAAAGGTGGTTGGTATTGTGCTTGCCACGGCTCACGCTTTGACTTGGCTGGTCGCGTTTTCAAGAATGTCCCCGCTGGTGCAAACCTTGAGGTGCCTCCGTACTACTTCAAAGACGATAACACTATTCTGATCGGTGAAAATGGAGGTGCTGCATAATGGCTGAGCGTCCCGCACACAATTACACAGGTTTCTTGGGTTGGGTCGAAGACCGCTTCCCGCTAATGGAAACTTGGCAAGCGCATTTGGCTGGTTACTATGCGCCTAAAAACTTCAATTTCTGGTATTTTTTCGGTTCACTGGCGATGCTGGTGTTGGTTATCCAGATTTTTTCCGGTTTATTCTTGGCATTTCACTACAAACCCGATACAGCATTAGCATTTGCTTCAGTAGAATACATTATGCGTGATGTGCCGGGTGGTTGGTTTATCCGCTACATGCACTCCACCGGCGCGTCTGCGTTCTTTGTCGTGGTTTACCTGCACATGTTCCGCGCCCTGATCTACGGGTCATACAAAGGCAAGCGTGAACTGATCTGGTTGATCGGTATGGCGATTTATTTGGTGCTGATGGCGACGGCTTTCATGGGCTACTTGTTGCCGTGGGGACAAATGTCGTATTGGGGGGCGCAGGTTATCATCAACTTGTTTAACACCATCCCATTCATTGGTGAAGGTTTGTCTACTTGGATTCGTGGTGACTTCGTACTCGGCGATGCAACCTTGAACCGTTTCTTTGCGCTGCATTTCTTCCTGCCTTCTTTGGTATTGCCTGCACTGGTGTTTGTCCACATTGTGGCATTGCACTCGGTCGGCTCTAATAACCCTGATGGTGTTGAAATCAAGCAAGGTCCTAAAGGCAACCGTTGGAGCGATACCGCACCGGCTGATGGTATCCCGTTCCACCCTTATTACACTGTCAAAGACATTGTGGGTGTGGTGGTATTCTTGATGGGCTTCTTTGCCGTCCTGTTCTTTATCCCAGAAGGTGGCGGTTATTTCTTAGAAAAGCCTAATTTTGAGCCAGCGAACCCGTTGAAAACACCAGAACACATTGCCCCTGTGTGGTATTTCACACCGTTCTATACCATATTGCGTGCTGTTCCTGATCCATTCTTGGGTACTTTAGCGATGTTCGGTGCGATTGCGGTGTTGTTTGTGCTGCCGTGGATTGACCGTAACCCGGTTAAATCTTGGCGCTATCGTAATAAAGCCCATAAAATCAACCTGCTGCTGTTTGCACTTGTGTTTATTGTGCTGGGTTGGATGGGCGTTGAAGCCGTAACACCTGTCTACGCCGAATTAGGGATACGCATGACGCAAATTTATTTCGCATTTTTTGCGGTAATCTGGATACACAGCAATCCGCAGAAAGCCAATTACGTTATGTGGTTCGGTATTCTGTTAGCAGCGATTATCGGTTACGACATGTTGTTCCGCCTCTCCGGCATCACCAGCGAAGGTATGACACAAATGATCGTGCAGGCAATCTGGCCGGTAGGCTATTTGGCGCTAACGTTGTTGCTACCTGCTTTTGTGAGTAGCTATAACAAAGAGCTGCCCGTTCCAGATCGCGTAACAGGTTGAGGTGTAGCAACATGAAAAAATTTATTATCAGTTTACTGTTCGCACTGTCCGCGTCTCTGATGACAACTACCGCGATGGCGGCAGGTGGTCATATTGAGCTGGAAGATGCGAAAGTTGATATTCATAACCAATCAAGCTTGCAACGTGGTGCGAAGTATTACGTTAACTACTGCATGGGTTGCCACTCCTTGAACTTCAGCCGCTACAACCGTGTGGCTGCTGACTTGGGTTTGACCGACGAGCAGGTGGTTAAAAACCTGATCTTTACCCGCAATGCAGATGGTGAACCGGAGAATCCGGGATCACTGATGAAAAACGCGATGTCCCAGAAGCAGTCCGCTGAATGGTTTGGCGCACCGCCGCCGGATTTGTCTTTGGTGGGGCGTTCACGCGGGCCGGACTGGATTTACAGCTACATGAAGGCGTTTTATGTCGACCCGACCCGTCCGCTGGGTGCGAATAACACCGTATTCCCTAATGCCGGTATGCCTCACGTCTTGTGGGAATTGCAAGGCTGGCAGGAAAAACAGTGTACTAAGGAAGGCGAAGGTGCTCACGCAGTTGAACATTGCGAGTTAAAACTCACCAAAGCAGGGAGTATGACGCCGGTTGAATATGATCAAACGGTGCGTGATATTACGAACTTCCTGACTTATGTGGGCGAACCTGCTAAATTGCATAGTACGACTTACGGCATCTTTACGTTGTTGTTCTTGGTATTGTTCGCCGTGGTTGCGTACTTCCTCAAGAAGGAATACTGGAAGGACGTGCATTAATCCTTCATCGGTATAACACCTTGAAGCCACTCTAGTGTAATATAGAGTGGCTTTTTTGTTTTCAGTCCAGGGAGTTCCGCTTATATGGCTTCGCTTTCCAGCCGAAGATCTGTGATGACATTATTTTCCGCCCCCGACTGCGCAGACAGTCACCGGGTGCGTATTGTTCTGGCGGAAAAAGACATTACCGTCGATATTCTCAACATCAACCCCGATAACAAACCCGAAGATCTCGCGGAGTTGAACCCTTATAACACCACGCCGACCTTACTTGACCGTGATCTGGTGTTGTATGACGCCCGTATTATTATGGAATACTTGGATGAGCGTTTCCCGCATCCGCCCCTGATGCCGGTTGACCCGGTGACACGGGCGCATTCGCGTTTGGCACTGTTCCGTATTGAAAAAGACTGGTTCTCACTGGTGCATGATATTGAGCATGGTGATGCTGAAACCGCCTCCCAAGCCCGTAAAATCTTGCGCGAAAGTGTGTTATCAGCCGCAGAAGTGTTTGCGGTTAAACCGTACTTCCTCAGTGACGATTTTTCCTTGGTGGATTGCACGATTGCACCGATCTTGTGGCGTTTACCGAAATACGGTATTGATGTCCCTGAGAAACAAGGCAAGCCTATATTGAAGTACATGGAGCGCGTGTTCTCGCGGGATGCGTTCCAACAGTCATTAAGCAAGGTTGAAAAGTCGATCCGCCCATGAGTCAGCCGAATCCTCCTGAATTTATTGCCACGCCGAAACGCCCTTATTTATTACGAGCGTTTTATGAATGGATCGTGGATAACGGCATGACGCCACACATTATGGTCGATGCGCGTTCGCCTAAGGTGAAAGTGCCGCGTCAATTCGTCAAAGATGGCAGCATTGTGCTGAATATCAGCATGACCGCCGCTAATAATCTGCTGATGGATAATGAGAAAGTCACCTTTAATGCCCGTTTCAGTGGCAAGGCGATGGCAGTCTGGTTGCCAATGTGGTCAATCATGACGATTTATGCGCGTGAAACACACGATGGTTTGAATTTCCCGCTGGAAGAGTACGCCGAAAGCATGGCACTTACCGAGGCGGCGACATCTCGCCCGACCTTGGCTAGCGTACCGGCGGCGGATGCAACGGTGAGTGACTCGGAGACCAGCGATGAAGCCGATGCAACCGATGACGCGAATGGTGATGATGAACCGCCGCCGCCACCGAAGCCTACGACCCGCCCTTCATTCTTGCGGGTGGTAAAATAAATCCAATGCTGTCTTTAATTGCAGCAATGACACCGCAGCGGGTAATTGGGTGCAAGGGTGCTATGCCTTGGCATTTACCCGCTGATTTAGCGTGGTTTAAGCAAAATACCCTCGGCAAACCCATTATCATGGGGCGTAAAACGTGGGATTCGATAGGGAGGGCGCTACCGGGGCGGCGCAATATCGTGATTTCACGCGATGCTACGTTCCAACCCAGCGGTGCTGAACGTGCCAGTTCACCAGAGCTGGCAATGGCAGCCGTTGCTGATATGCCGGAAATCATGGTGGTAGGTGGTGCACAAATTTATCAGCACTTTCTTGCAGATGCCGATCGTCTGTATTTAACCCTGATTGATGCTGATTTTACAGGCGATACTTTTTTTCCCGACTATAATCAGCATCAATGGCGCACCGTAGAGCAGGTTGATTATCCTGCTGACGCTAAAAACCCCTATCCTTATTCTTTCCTTATTCTTGAACGGGAATCCTGATCCCAAGGAGACTCTTCCCCATGAGTTCACTGTTGATTGTCAATGCCAATATTGTCAATGAAGGGCAGATTGTCGAGGCGGATGTGTTAATTCGTGATGGACGTATTGCCGCGCTCGGTAAGCACTTATCAGCACCCGGTGTTGCAGTGCTGGATGCCGCAGGGCGTCATTTGTTACCCGGTATGATTGATGATCAAGTGCATTTCCGTGAACCGGGCATGACGCACAAAGCGGATATGGCAACGGAAAGCCGTGCAGCCGTAGCCGGGGGCATCACCAGTTTCATGGATATGCCCAATACCATCCCGAATACACTGACGTCGGCGATTCTCAACGACAAGAAACAGTTGGCGGCAGGTCGGGCAGCGGGGAATTATGCCTTCTACCTTGGTGCTTCCAACGATAATCTGGAAGCGATTAAGGCATTAAACCCTAGGGATGCTTGTGGGATAAAAGTTTTCATGGGGGCGTCAACCGGCAATATGTTGGTTGATGACCCTGAGGTATTGGAGAAAATTTTTACACATGCGCCGACCCTGATTTCGGCACATTGCGAAGATACCCCGACCATTATGGAAAATGAGGAAAGCTTCCGCAGTATTTACGGTGATAATATTCCGTTTAGTTTGCACCCTACCATTCGCAGTGAGGCAGCTTGCTACAAATCGTCATCAATGGCGATGGAATTGGCAAAACGTTGTGGGACGCGCTTGCATATTCTGCATATTTCCACGGCAAAAGAAGCCGAGATGTTTGCGGATATTCCTTTGAAAGATAAGCGCATTACCGCCGAAGCTTGCGTGCATTTCCTGCACTTTGCGGATGAGGATTACGCCAGCAAAGGCGCATTAATTAAGTGCAACCCCGCGATTAAAACAGCCGAAGATCGGGCGGGCATTATTCAGGCATTGCTGGATGGCAGACTGGATGTTATCGGCACGGATCATGCGCCGCATACGTGGGAGGAGAAACACAACCCCAGCTATTTCAAAGCGCCCTCCGGGTTGCCATTGGTGCAGCACGCGCTGCCGCTGGTGTTGGAACATTATCAGGATGGGATTTTCACGCTGGAGTTTATTGTCGAAAAGACCAGCCACGCTGTGGCGGAAATGTTCAATATTAAAGAGCGGGGTTATATCCGCGAGGGTTATTGGGCAGATTTGGTGTTAGTCGATTTGGAAAAACCCTTCACCGCGACGCACGCTAACAGTTTGTCGAAGTGCGGGTGGACACCGTTTGATGGCTATGAATTCCGTTCCAGCATTGCCGCCACCTTGGTTAACGGTCAGTTAGTGTGGCAAGACGGCAAATTGCTGGACGTTGCACCTGTTGGCATGGCACTGGAATTTGAGCGCTAAAGCTCCCTGACCAAGCGGAAGCCGAGGTTGGTATCCATTTCATCCATGTAGCGCTTTTTGCGGGCAGCACTGCGGGCGCGGGCGGCAGGGTCAAACCACGAGCCACCCTTAGTGACATACCAGTAAGGGCTGGCGGCAGTGGAGGGGCTACCATCACGGTTAGCGTTCAGATGGGAAGTTGTCCAGTGATCTTGGGTGAATTCCCACACATTGCCGTGCATATCGTGTAAGCCCCACGCATTCGGGGCTTGTAACCCCACTTCGCTGGCTTTGGGGCTAGGGAAGCACTGTGGCAGATACCATCGGCGTTTCTCCTGCGGTTCCCGATAAGGGAAAAATGGGTTGAAATGTACCTCACGGCAACTGACATCTTCGCCATGATGAAACGGGGTAGTCGTGCCAGCACGCGCCGCATATTCCCATTCAGCTTCGGTTGGCAGGCGATATTTCTGACCTGTTTGCAGGCTTAACCATGCCAAGAATAGCTTAATATCTTCCATGCGAATATTGATGGCGGGGTAGCGACCTTCATGCCAGATGAGTTCCGGGCGTAAAAACCACTCGGTATCCTCGCGAAATAGCCGGAATTCTTCACCCATGATGGGGTATATGCCAATCGCGAAGGGCTTACGGATCATGGTGAGGTGGCGCGGTGCTTCGTCACGCTGATGCCCGTGTTCGCTAGGTTCTGAACCCATTTCAAAACGCCCGGCAGGGATGATTGCTAATTCAGGACCACTGCGACCGGTTTTCAGGGTGTCATGAAACTGAGGGGGTAAGTGGTACGCCTGAGCGGTAGCTTGTTGTAATTGCGTAATTTGTTGGGGCGTTAGCTCGTCAACAAATACGGTATGTGATTCATAAGTGAGGGTTTCTGTCATTGTCTTGCTCAATTAGTAATAGGTAATATACTGAACTTCTTGTATTATCCCCAAATTTAGTGCAAAGACAACGCCAAAAAATCATTTTTGCACTATAGTTAAACTGAGGGTTAGTACTAGTGGTCAGTCAGAGACGGGGAGCTTATCAATGAATAGAAGGCTTGTGGGTAGAAATAGCGTAGGGCAGCGTAGCACTGCTCAACTTTTGTTAGATGGTTTAATTCTTTATCGTCAGGATTTAGGTGATCTGGGTAAACAATTGGAGCGTTTGCTGCGGGAAGGTGGCATGAGGTCGACTTTTGACCCTACATTTTCCTTGAGAGTGCATTGAAACGGTGCATTAAAAATGATTGTCAACGTCATGAACCATTTGCTTAGCTATCACGACTCTTAAAGGAACATAGTAGTGTGATGGTCATGAGTTGAGAGTTTATAGCCCCGGTTCTCCGGGGTTTTTTTATGGGCTGCTTAATCACTGTGCAATTACCATTGATTCCCAGAATACTACTATGTTCCTTT
>JBEUIR010000063.1:0-10240 GCA_040415395.1 Candidatus Thiothrix namsaraevi | reverse complement strand
ACTAATGATTATTTTGCCGTTCAGCAACCTAACCTCAGATGAATATTTTTTTTCAGCTTCCCATTGCTATAGTATTAGTCTGAAAATGCACCCTGACATTGGGACTGGAGATAGATTTCTAAATGGACGACGCGCACCTCCTCCGCTACAGCCGCCAGATCCTGCTCCCTGAAGTGGACATCAGCGGGCAAGAACGCCTGTTAGCCTCAAAAGTGCTGATCATCGGCATGGGCGGATTAGGCGCACCTGTCACGCTTTACCTTGCCGCTGCCGGTGTCGGGCAACTCACCTTGGTCGATTTTGATACCGTGGATTTGAGCAATCTACAACGCCAAGTGATTCACACCACGGCTACTATCGGGCAACTCAAAGTAACGTCTGCCGCGCAAACCGCCCATGCATTGAATCCAGACATCCAGATTCAAACCATTCAACACAAACTCGATGCTACTGAGTTACTTAGCGCGGTTAGTTCGCACGATGCGGTAGTCGATTGCAGCGACAACTTCCCCACGCGCTTTGCGCTAAATTTGGCTTGCAAAACTGCCGCCAAACCGTTGATTTCAGGCGCAGTGATTCGCTTAGAAGGGCAAATTACCACCTTCGATTTTCGCCAGTCGCATACTGCCTGCTATCGCTGCCTCTACGGGGAAGACGGCACGCAGGAAGACACCTGTAGCACCACCGGCATTCTTGCGCCATTGGCAGGCATTATTGGCAGTATGCAAGCGGCGGAAACCCTCAAAGCCTTACTGGATTTACCTACGCTAAGCGGGCGGCTATTGTTGCTGGATGCGAAACAGATGCACTGGCGCGAAATGCGCTTAACCCAAGACCCCGATTGCCCGATTTGTGCGCTCGACAATAAAAAATAACGCGCTTATACCCAAAATTTTGAACATTGTCTTAAACTACTGTTTCAGTAAAGCCTTTAGCGGTACGCTGAAAACGGTGAACCAAAATCACAATTATGTCGACAGATAGACAGTTTTTTACAAAAATTGGAGGTATGTATGAGTTTCGTCAGTGAATTCAAAGAGTTTGCCATGAAAGGCAATGTGGTCGATCTCGCCGTGGGTGTCATTATCGGCGCGGCATTCGGCAAAATCGTTTCAGCATTGGTGGATGGCATCGTTATGCCACTGTTGGGCTTGCTTGTCGGCGGCGTCGACTTCAGCAAGGCGGCTATCATGCTGAAAGCAGGCGACCCGGCTGCGGTTCCCCCTATCCCTGATTTAGTGCTGGCGTATGGCGCTTTCGTCCAAACCATTTTTGATTTTGTGATCGTTGCCTTGGCGATTTTCGTGGCAATTAAAGCCATGAACAAGCTGAAGCGCAAAGAAGAAGCTGCTCCGGCACCGGAAGCACCGTCTAACCAAGAAGTTTTATTAGGCGAAATCCGTGACCTGTTGAAACAGAAATAAATCACCTGTTTTCAAAAGGATGTGAACAAAACGCATGATTTGTTCACATCCAACCTTTCAGAATACGGTGTAATTGCCGTGACAAAGCCAGCCCTTCATTGCACAATGTTACCCGACTAAAAATTCAGTCTGGTAGATACATAAACGTAATGCATTTGAAACCTAAACATCTCGACTTACTTGCCGACAACAATATTCCCGCATCCGTCTTATTCAATGTCTTCGGCACGGTAACGCTGGAGCGGGGTATCGACTATTACGACGATGGCAAAGTCACCAGTTTTCGCGCCGAAAAAAGTGGTGGTGGCAATGTCTCCATCACCGCCAAAGTACAAGGCAGCGGCAAAGAACCTTACGTCACCGTCATCAATTACAACGAACAAACACCGCGCTGGATCACCGGCGTTTGCACCTGCCCCGTCACCGTAGCCTGCAAACACACCGTCGCCGCCTTATTTGAATACCTCGAACACGCCCGCAAACAGAAAGCCAGAGAACCGCAACGCAAGCCCGTGCCAGCGTTTACCGCCGCCACCATGCCCACCACTGCCAAAGCGGTCACGCGCTCCCCTATCGACGTATGGTTACAAGGCTTAAGAACAACTGCCAGCGACACCACCGAAACTTCACTATTTAGCCCGGAAAACGACACCCTCAGCGCTGATTTGCTGTATTTTTTAGATACCGACGCTCACCAACAACCCACCTTGAGCTTATACAAAGCCAATACCCTCAAAAAAGGCGGTTACGGCAAACCCTCGCACGTCCAACTCGAAGCCCTGCTGACCCCATTCCGCGCCCGCAACTTTGCGTATGAACCCTTGGATTTAATGATTGCGCAGTTACTTGCCATGCCCGGAATGCGTTTTTTGCATCATTGGAACAAGGGCAATCTGAGCGGCAAACACGGTGAGCAAGCCTTACGGGAAGTGCTAAAAACCGGACGCGCTTTTTGGGCAACCGTTGACACTTGGCAACGCGAAGCCCAACCTTTACAACTAGGTACACCGCTAGGCTTGCAATTCATTTGGCAAGCCAACGATAAGCAAGAATTCACCGTTGAATTGCAAACCGAGCGCCCCATCACTGCGCACTTTTGGCTCAACGGCAAACTCTGGTATATCGACACCACCACCCGCACCTGCGGCTTACTGGAACACCCCGACCTTAACCCCGCGCAAGTCGAAAAATTCCTGAATGCACCGCCGATTCCCGCCGCGCAAGCCGAAACTGTCAGCGAACGCTTGCTGGAAGCCTTGCCGGATGTGGATATTCCCGCACCATCGCCGAAAATCCGCCAACACATTGACGATTTACACGCCGAACCCACCCCGGATTTGTATTTACGCTGCACTCGCTTACCGGACACGGGTCACGATACCCACATTGCCAGTTTGCGCTTTAACTACGCAGGGCATGTGTTGCAACCCGCGCAACACAAACCCAGCAGCTTGCACAAAGTTGGCGCAAAACGTTACCGCATTCACCGCAACCTTGCGACGGAACAAGACGCGCTCGACACGCTTGCCGATTACGGTTTTGAAAGCGTCAATACGCGCTTTAGCGACCTGCACCGCCTCGAATTGCTGATGCACCCCGATACCCCGTCACTGACGGCATTACGTTGGAACGATTTCCTTGATCATGGCGTGACCGCACTGCGCGATTCCGGCTGGAATGTCACGTTGGACGACAATTTCGACCTGCATTTCGACATTGTGGGCGATCTGGATGCCGCATGGGAAGAAAGTGCGAATGGCAACGATTGGTTTGAAATCAGCCTCGGTTTTGAAGTCGACGGGCAACGCATTAATCTGTTGCCGATTCTGGTGGAAATGCTGGGGCAAATGGAAAGCCCACAAGCCTTGCGCGATTTGCTGGAACGCCAGCCGTACATTTTCGTCCCGCTTTCTGGCAATCGCTGGGCAAAACTCGAATCGCACCGCCTCGCCGGAATCCTCGAAACGCTGGTGGAACTCTACGATCACCAACCCCTGAATGCCGACGGCAATCTTGAACTCAGCAAATACCAAGGCACGAATCTGAGCGCACTGCTCAACGCCCCCGGCATGAAGTGGAAAGGCGCAGAAGAACTGCTGGCGCTGACCCAAAAGTTACGGGATTTCCAAGGGATTCAAGCCATTAGTTTACCGGACGGGCTGAATGCCGAGTTGCGCCATTACCAACACGAAGGCTTGAGCTGGCTGCAATTTTTACGCGAATACCAATTCAATGGCATCCTCGCCGATGACATGGGCTTGGGCAAAACCTTGCAAACCCTCACGCACCTACTCATCGAAAAGCAAGCGGGACGCTTAACGCAACCGGCAATGGTCATCGCCCCCACTAGCTTAATGGGCAATTGGCGACGCGAAGCCGCCCGTTTCACCCCCGATTTGCGGGTGCAAGTGATTCACGGCAATGACCGCCACCGACATTTCGACAACTTGGGCGAATACGACCTGCTGCTCACCACTTACCCCTTGATTGTGCGTGACGAAGAACAGTATTTGCGCCATACCTTCCATTACCTGATTTTGGACGAAGCGCAAGCGATTAAAAACGCCGCGTCACGCACCACCCAAGTCATCTACACCCTCAAAGCCAAGCACCGTTTGTGCCTGACAGGTACACCGCTGGAAAACCATTTGGGTGAATTGTGGTCGATGTACCATTTCCTGATGCCCGGTTTTTTAGGTGCGCACGACAAATTTACACGCCTGTTCCGCAATCCCATTGAAAAACAAGGTGATGCAGGCAGGCAACAGCAATTACGCCAGCGTGTCTTGCCCTTTATGTTGCGCCGCACCAAAGAACTGGTCGCCAGTGAATTACCGCCGAAAAGTGAAATCATCCGCAGCGTGGCGCTCGAAGGCAAACAACGCGACCTTTACGAAACCGTGCGCTTGGCGATGGATACCAAATTACAGGAAGAAATCAGCCGCAACGGTTTCGCCCTCAGCCATTTTATGATTTTGGATGCGTTGCTGAAACTGCGCCAAGTGTGTTGCGACCCGCGTCTGGTGAAACTCGACAAAGCCAAAAACGTCAACCAATCCGCCAAACTCGAATTGTTAATGACACTGCTACCGGAGATGTTAGAAGAAGGCCGTAAGGTGCTGTTATTCTCACAATTCACCTCGATGCTGGCACTCATTGAAACCGAACTGGTCGCCGCCAATATCGTTTACGCCAAACTCACCGGACAAACCAAAAATCGCGAAGACGTCATTGCCCACTTCCAAGAAGGTGATGCGAAAGTATTCCTGATTAGCCTCAAAGCTGGGGGTACTGGGTTAAATTTAACCGCTGCCGATACCGTGATTCACTACGACCCTTGGTGGAACCCCGCCGTGGAACAACAAGCCACCGACCGCGCTTACCGCATTGGGCAAGACAAACCCGTCTTCGTCTACAAGCTGATTACCGAAGACACGGTAGAAGAAAAGATTCTCAAATTGCAGGAAAAAAAGCAGATGCTCGCCAATGGCTTGTATTCAGAAACCGGCGCACAAGAAGGCGTGCGCTTCAGTTCCGAAGATTTGCTGGATTTGTTAAAGCCCTTGGAGCAATGATTCGGTAAACAATAACTTGCCGACATATTTTGCCCCGGCGGGGGTTAAATGCCCGCCGTCATACGACAACAATTCCCCCGCATCGGTGAATAGGCGGCAACTGTCGCCCTCACCGCAAATCAAGCGTTGCTGGTCGATAAACACCTCATCACCCAAGGTGTCATTCAACCATTGGTTACTTGCCAACGGTTTGGGATCAACCTTATTGCGCAGAGCCAGCCGTTCATCAGCAGACAGTTTCAGGTAGTTCCTAATGGAAATTTTGCCGAAATCCTTTGCCCCAATGACGATCAATTGCTGATCCGCCCGCAACTTCATCTGTTGAATCGTCTCCGGTAACAATTTCGCTGCCCAGTCTTGCCAGCGTGCCACCATAATGACGACATCCGCTGCGGCAATCTGCGCCGCAGCTTGGGTCAAATTATCGGACTTTGCACACAAGGCCGTATCTTTCGACTGGATAAACGCCGCGCCTTTGTCGCCCCATACCATCTGGCAACGGGTCGGAATATAACGAGTACTAAGCTGATAATTGCTCAAATAGCCATTTTCCAACACGCCGTTGAAAAAATCCTGCGCGTGACTATCGCCAATAATCAGTGCTTTTTTACGCGAATCCGCTGCATCAAACGGCTTTTTCTGCACCGCCAGAAAGCGCTGGCGCGTGTATTCACCACTGGCTTCGGTATTCGCTGCTTTGAGTAAATTATCGGGTGCAGCATCTGCCCATACCGGCATCATGCCACCGATACACAGCAATCCCAGCAATAACGGCACGTAAATTTTCATCATAGGTTTCTTCAATTCGCAAAACGACCCGCAAAGCCATCGGTCAACACCAACGCTGCACCCACTGCAATGAACAGCACGCTACCGATCAGCGCACCGGCAAATACTTGCTTACGGGTAAAACGCTGCCGATTGCGAAACGGTTTTTCCACAAAACGCCAGCTAAACCACGCCAGCCCCAAGCTCAACGCAATCAGCGCTGCCATGACGCTCAGACTTGGTTCTTCCAACGCTTGCATCCGCGCAAATACGAATACCGGCTGATGCCACAAATACGCACTGTAAGAGATCAACCCCACCCACACCAACGGTGGAAATGCCAGCAATTGACCCACCCACGTCGCGGGCGTTGCGAACACAATCAACAACACCGTACCCAGCGTCGGCACTAACGCATACAGACTCGGAAACGGTATTCCCTCATTAAAAAACAATACCGCGTAAACCAGTAGCGCCATACCACATAGACTGCCGATTTGCGCCACAGTTCCTTGTGGAAACGGGTGTTTTTGCCAATAAAATGCCGCCAATGCCCCCAGCAACAATTCCCATGCACGGCTGGGAATCAAATAAAAATTGGCTTCGATCGAACTGCGCCACAACCATTCCGACCAACCCAAACTCAGTAACGCAATCACCGCCAGCAAGCTCAGCAACCAGCGCTTACCCAAGCCCCACGCCAGCAACATGAACAGCGGGAACACCAGATAATACTGTTCCTCAACCGCCAAGCTCCAGGTATGCAATAACGGAATCTGCTCTGCTGTCGCCGCAAAATAGTCCGTTTGCAGCCAAAACAGAATGTTGGAGGCAAACACCGTCACTGCCATCAGGCTTTCCCCGAAAGCGACTAACTCATGCGGCAATAGCCACCACCATGCAAAAGGTAAACACGCCAGCAACACAAAGAATAACGCGGGCAAAATCCGTCGCGCCCGCCGTTCGTAAAAGCCCGCGAGGCTGAACGTCCCTGTCTCAAGTTCAGCCAGAATAATTGACGTAATCAAATAACCACTGATGACAAAAAAGACATCTACGCCCACGAATCCACCGCTGAAAGTGGTGAATCCGGCATGAAACAGCATCACGGGCAGCACCGCCAAGGCGCGTAACCCGTCAATTTCCTTGCGATAAATCACGGTTGTATTATTCCACCAAACCCAACACGCCAGCGCCACGGTCTTCCGGCACATCGGTAATACCACGCAATTGGCGGCTGTCATCGATCAGGTTATGAATAATCGGCATCAACACCAGCTCAATCGCCATCAACATCTTGCTGCTCGGCACCACCAGCGTATTGCGCCGTGACATAAATGCCCCCGGAATATCGTGCAGCAATGGTACGAAATCAGGCAGGAATTTCGGCGCAAACCGAATCACCAAATAACACTCGTCCGGGGTTGGCACTGGTTCTGCCCCAAACGGGTCGGACGTATCCACCAAGGGAATAAGCTGGAAGTTAATGTGAGTGCGCATGAATTGCGGGGTAATATGATGCACATAATCGTGCAAACGGTTCAGCAGTGCGGCTTTCGCATCATCCAACGCCACGCCTTTTTGTTTGATTTCGTGCTGGATTTTTGCCATCCACTCCAGATTTGCATTCGGTGAAATTCCAATCGACAAATCGGGGTATTGCGCAATATCAATATCATCCACCAGCGCCGCACCGTGCAAGCCACGGTACAACAATAAATCACTGTCGGGATCCATCGGTTCCCACGGCGTAAACGTGCCAACGGTTTGCCCGTACTTAACGGCTTGCCCCGCTGTGTGCAAATAGTGGCGGTATAACCCCCTGCCCACAGCGGCGTACTCGAAAAACAGGCTTTCCAACTTATCCAGATGATTGCCTTCGGGGCCGAAATGCCCTAGAACGCGCCCCTCTTCCTGCGCTTTACGCACTTCATCACGCATCGCCGTGCGGTCATAACGCCGAAAAGCGCTGCCGTCGATATACACAGCCTTGACCCGTTCACGGTAAAAAATTCGCTCTAATGCCTGAATAACCGACACAGAACCGGACTCCATCGCGCCGGTAATCGCCACAATCGGGTGTTTTGCTGACATGAAACCTCCTTCCTAAAACGTTGTGACGTAGAGCATAACATCACCCCATTCTGTTGGGATAGCTACCTAAGAAGTAGGGAAATCCACCAGAAGCCATGTCAGCCAACATTGAACAAATCAAAAATTATCAGCCAAACCCGCTTCATCCTTGACGAACAGGATCTCAGCCACTTTGCCCGCTTCCATTTTCACCATCGTGACGTGGTTTTTTTGACGCGGCATGAACGCGGCTTCTTGCGCATCATACGCCAATAAAATGTCATACGGACGCTCCTGCATTTTCGGAATCGCGAACATTTTCGTGATCATGCTCGGCATCCCGCTAATATCCGCGAGAAAATACGCTTGCTTGCTACTCAAAAATGCCTTGTCTTGCTTAAGCAAATAGTCATTCACCAAGTCAGAAGCCGGTTTTTCAATGGTAAACAATAAGGTTTGCACATCCGTTGCGACGGTTATCGGCTTGTCGTGCTGATTTTTCAAGGTAATCGCAGGCAACGTATCGCCAACTATCAATTCCGCTGCCAAGACTGGCGCATTCAGACCCAAACACAACAGGGTCAGTAATAACCATTGTTTCAACATACACTCGCTCTCCATTTTCCATTAATGATCGTGGTGTTCATGCCCGCTCTCCAGACTCCACTGGTATTGCAGCATAAACTGGTCAAACGTTTTGTTCACCGCCTCGTCGCGCCCGTCGCCATTCGTGTCTTCACCGATGTCAACCTTGTTGTGAGCAGCTTCCAAGCGTACTTGGTGCTGCTTGGCGGGCTGCCATGTCACTGCAACTGTATTGCGTTTCATATCCTTGAAATAGCTGGTATGGGTTGGAAATGGCGCAACGCTGGGGCGACGCGCTTCATGTGTAGCACCAACCCGTTCGTGGCGCAAACCAACCTGCCATTTTGGGGCTATTTGGTAGCTGCCTTGCACCGAATAGCCATCGACGTGCAAATCACGTGGCTGCCCGATCAGATTGGGTCTGTCTTCGTGGAAATTCAGCTTCAAGTCTTTGTTCTGATAGAGGTATTCGCCTGCCACCTTGAAATTACCCACTTCCCCGCTCTTGCCAGCATCGTGTTGGTACGCGCCACTGGCACTCCACATAGTGCTATCACCACTCAAACCGTGGTCAGCTTCGTTGATACCGGGGTGGTATTTGTGCAATTCCTGATGCTGGCGTGATTGTAGGTAGGACACACCGCCACTGACAGCGTGTTTTTCGCCCAATTCTTTTTCAGCCTTGAGGTAAACATGGCTGACTTGCGGGAAATCAGGGTGTTCGGGGTAAGCAATATTGGCGATTTTACCCTTGCTGGTTCGATAGCCCTTGACACTTTCTTCTTGTGCTGCAACGCCACGGTTGCCGCCATCCAACAGCTCTATGCCGGTTTTCAGGTGTGTTCCAGCAATTTCCGGCTGCCATTCCAGTTGCACGCCTTTTTCGATCAAACCGCCGTCCAGCAACATTTGTACCGGCAAGTTTTGCTGCACGAAGTCGGACTCGTGCGGGTGAATATTGTTTGCACCGAATGCGCTCAGCAGCTTGCCCGCTTTGACGCTAGTATTGGCAGGCAAACGGTAACGCGCCCATGCTTCTTCCAGCTCTGCCTCGCCATCTTCCGGCAAAATCACACCCTTGATACGCCCGTCGAGCTTGTCGCTGGCTTGCCAATCCAGCCCCGCTTCGATGCTGCGGAGGTGTGCGCCCTGCTCCAAGCCACCGTGCGCATGGCCTTGATCCCCATCAGCGCCATCTTCGTGGACGTTATAAATACCGAGAGCTTGTGCGGCATAACTGCCCGCATCACCGCCTTCCGAATCGCCATAAATCACCGAATCGACATACAACAACGGTTTAACTTCCACCGCCAGCACGTTACTGGATACCAGCAACACACCCAACGTTACCTTTGCCTTCATTTTCTCATCCTTTTATTTGCAACAAAGTTGCATCTTATAGCACAAGAAAACCCGAATGCTACTTAAGATTCCGCAATTCACATCAGAGTTGGCGGGGTTTCAATACTTTATGTTCAAACACAAAACTGCCAAAGGGAATGAAAGCGGCAACCAAGCCCATCCCTAGTTGTTGCAAGTTTAGGTGTTTACCGGCAAAAAAAGCGATTAAAGCCACCACATAAGCGATAAATGCCGCGCCGTGGATTGACCCCACGAGTGTGACCGCTTCGGGGTAGCCGAACAGACGTTTGGCAGGGACGGCTAGAAATAACAGCAGCAACAAGGTACTGCCTTCGAGGATGGCAATTTTACTCAGCATGGAAATTCTCAATAACGGTGATCAGGTTGCCAGAATGCGTATTTTCCGAGTGTTTTGCTTTGATATTTATAAAAACGCTTAAAGTTTGATCTAAA
>JBEUIR010000062.1:0-10402 GCA_040415395.1 Candidatus Thiothrix namsaraevi | reverse complement strand
AGCATGGAGTAATTACGTTTTGTTTCGGGTGACAAGAAATTCTGGATGGAATTGATCTTATGGTCGATGAAGTGCTTTTTACCTTTCACATCACGGGTAAAACCACGCACCCGATAGTCCATAATGACAATATCGGACTCCAAACTATGTATTAAGTAATTCAATGCTTTCAACGGCGAGATACGCCCACACGTGGAAACATCAATGTCAGCACGGAAAGTACTGATGCCGTTGTCAGGGTGGCTTTCTGGGTAGGTATGTACTGTCAGATGGCTTTTATCCAGATGTGCCACCACATCTTCCGGGTAAGGACCAGGACGTGCTGACGCTGATGCATGGATTTTTTCTTCTGACAGGATAGGTTCTTCCGATACCAGAATAGTAACGCTCGCGCCTTGGGGATCGTAATCCTGACGCGCCACGTTCAGGATATTAGCGCCAATAATGTCTGCCACATTGGTGAGAATGTTGGTCAAACGGTCGGCATTGTATTCCTCATCAATGTACGCGAGGTATTCTTCACGGTGAGCCGGACTCCTTGCGTAGCAGATGTCGTAAATATTAAAACTTAAGGTTTTTGTCAGGTTGTTAAACCCGTGCAGGCGAATCTGCTTTTGATGACGCTCAACCAATTCTGATCATCCTCTTTGTCAGGCGTAGCATAAAAAAATCAACCGGTTGACCGACAACCGGTACGGGAGTGAACTATGCAAAACTATGCCCCCGCGTGCAAGTGAAATAAATGCTTCACGGCGCTTCGTGCAACTCAAAATCGTGGGTAATCTCAGCGGTTTTGCCCAACATAATCGAAGCGGAGCAATATTTTTCGGCAGATAACTTAACAGCCCGCTCGACTTTATCGGTAGCGAGATTGCGTCCGCTAACCACAAAATGCAGGTGGATACGGGTAAAAACCTTGGGATCTTTATCTGCCCGCTCGGCTTCGATCTGCACTTCACAATCCAACACTTGCTGTTTGGATTTTTGCAGGATCAGCACCACATCGAAAGACGAACAACCGCCCAAACCCAGCAACAGCATTTCCATCGGGCGCATTCCAAGGTTACGTCCCCCAAATTCGGGCGCACCATCCATCACCACGGAATGCCCACTACCGGACTCACCGACAAAACTCATATTATCCAACCATTTGACTCTGGCTTTCACGCTAGGCTCCTATTATGTGTAAAAGCAGATTCTAGCATAGTCCAGAATTTGACTTAACTCACACTCCCCATCTCGATATTGTGATAGCCTGAAACGGTAATTTAATGAATAAAGGAGCGTAACGAATGTTTGGAGAATCTCACGATCTCGCCACCGAATTTCCCGAATACAAAGAGCAGATTCATCACCTGAAGATGAATGATCGGCACTTTGCCCGCCTGTTTGACGAATACCATGAAGTGGACTCACAGCTTCATCGCATTGAGCAGGAAATCGAAGTCCATGCCGACGATTTTGTGGAAAGCCTCAAATTGCGCCGCCTACACCTAAAAGACGACCTGTACGGCATGTTGAAGCAAACGGCCTAAGTGCAATTTGCCAGCCTGCGCTCAACCGCATCCCATAGCAGGCTGGCAATATTAGCGGCATAAATCGTATCCAATTCACGAATACACGTCGGGCTAGTGACATTAATCTCAGTCACATAATCCCCGATCACGTCCAGCCCCACGAATAGCAACCCCATTTCCCGCAATACCGGTGCAATGCCTGCACAAATGGCGAATTCACGCGCCGTCAGATCCACACCAACACCCTTACCGCCTGCCGCCAAATTCGCCCGCCCTTCACCTTCTGCCGGAATCCTAGCCAATGCATGAGGGAACGGCTCACCATCAATCAGCAAAATGCGCTTATCGCCCTGTTTGTATTCCGGCAAAAAGCGCTGTGCCATCACCGTGCGTGTGCCTTGCGCGGTAATCGCCTCCAGAATCACATTGCGGTTCGGGTCGCCCTGTTTAATCTGGAAAATCATTGAACCGCCCATGCCATCCAAGGGTTTCACCACAATGTGTTGCTGTTGTGCCAGAAACTCGCGGATACGTGCCATATCACGGGTCACACGGGTCGGTGGGCAATACTCAGGAAACCACGCCGCAAATAATTTTTCATTGGCACTGCGAACACTCTCCGGGCGATTCACCACCAATGTGCCACGTTTTTGCACCAACTCCAGCAAATACGTGCTGTAAATGTATTCCATATCAAACGGCGGGTCTTTGCGCATCAACACCACCGGCAATTCATGCAGCGGCTTAACCAGCGCTTCACCGAACGTAAACCAAGCGCTGGGATCGTCTTTAACCGTCACCGGATTCATCTTGGCATACACCACGCCATCATCCATAAACAAGTCGCCTTGCAAAATATGGAATAAGGGGCAACCACGACGCTGGGCTTCCAGCATCATCGCAAAGGTACTGTCTTTTTTAATGTTAATGCTGCTGATCGGATCCATAACAATACCGATAGCGTAGGCAGGAACGGTGCTCATGCGTGAACTCCCGACAAATAAAGGCTCAGAATTCCGCTTTCAGATCACGGGAAAGCAGCTCGTGTACCGCCTGCTTAGGCGGCAAGTGCTCGTAAAGGATACGGTAAACTTGTTGGCAAATGGGCATCTCCACCCCAGCACGTTCGGCTAACTTACCGATGGAAAGCGCTGATTTCGCCCCTTCTACCGCTTGACCGATTTCAGCAATCGCGGCATCCCGGCTTTTGCCTTGACCAAGCGCCAAGCCCAAACGCCGGTTGCGCGACTGGTTATCGGTGCAAGTCAGCACCAAATCGCCGACACCGGCTAATCCCATCAACGTTTCGGGTTGTGCACCGAGCTTTGCGCCCAAACGCATGATTTCCGCCAAGCCACGGGTTACGATCGCCACCCGCGCATTCGCCCCGAAACCCAAACCGTCGGAAATACCCGCCGCAATCGCCAAGACGTTTTTCACTGCCCCGCCCAATTCCACGCCTAACACATCGTTACTGATGTAAGCGCGGTAATTCGCCGCACTAAACGCCGCAGCAACGGCTTGTGCTAAGGCAAGCTGATTGGCTGCCACGGTCATCGCAGTGGGCAGACCACGTGCCACTTCAGCGGCAAAGGTAGGACCAGACACCACGCCGTAAGCGCTGCATTGTGGTAATTCTTCTTCCAACACTTGATGCAGCAATTTGCCGGTTTCCAACTCCAAACCTTTGGTAGCCCACAGAACCGCATCAGCAGCGTTCAATAAGGGAGCTAATTTCCGCAACATTTCGCGGAAAACATGACTAGGAACGACAACCAAATGGTAATCCGCAAACGCTGCCACCGTCGGCAACGTAGCGGAACACTGGAGTTTGTCAGGAAAGGCAATACCCGGCAGGTAATGTGCATTTTCACGTTGCCGGTTAAGGTTATCAACGTGTTCAGGATTAATATCCCACAGCAACACATCCAGACCATTACGCGCCAATTGCAGCGCTAATGCGGTTCCCCACGAGCCTGCGCCGTAAACCGCGATGGACTGGATGTGCTCACTCATGCCGCGCCAGCTTTCGCTTGCTCTTCCTGTAAACGGCGAGCATACAAGGCATCGAAGTTGATTGGTGACAAGTGCAGTTCCGGGAAGCTGCCTTTCGAAACCATGCCCGCAATCACTTCACGTGCATACGGGAACAGGATGTTAGGGCAATACGCCGCCAGCAAATGGTTGAGTTGCTCTTGCGCGTAACCTTGGATGAAGAATACCCCAGCTTGCTTGACTTCCACTAAAAATGCGGTTTTGTCATCACTTTTAACGGTAATGGTAATGAACAACTCCACTTCGTAGTTATCATTAGCCAAGGTATTGACCTTGGTATTCAAATCCAGATTGGTATTAGGGTTCCACTCTTGGGTAAAAATAGCCGGTGAGTTAGGCGCTTCAAACGAAACATCCTTAATATAAATACGCTGAATAATAAATTGTTGTTCTTGTGGTTGAGCGTCGCTCATAGCATACCCCTCTAATGGATTTAAGGTTCAAACAGCAAGGCGTCAAGCTTGCCAGCACGGTCTAAAGCCGCCATGTCATCATAGCCACCGATGGATAAATCACCGATGAATATTTGCGGCACCGTATCACGTTGACTGAGACGCTCCATCTCCGCCCACAGTTCAGCATCATTGCCAACACTGATTTCTTCGTACTTAACACCCTTGCGCTTGAGCAGCATCCGCGCACGTAAGCAATAGGGGCAGAACAGGGTCGCATACATACGTACCGGGCGTTGCGTCATCGTTTACTAACCGGAAGATTGGCGGACTCCCATGCCATGATACCACCCGCCAGATTGCTGACATTCTCAAAACCTTCTTTGGTCATGACACCGCAAGCATGGGAAGAACGGCTACCACTGCGACAATACACCAAAATAGGCTTATTTTTGGCATATTCCAATTCAACCAAGCGTTTTTTCAATTGCCCCAAAGGAATGTGCTTCGCACCTTTGATTTTTCCGGCACTCACCTCCCCATCTTCACGGACATCAACCACAACCGAACCATCCTGATTGAGGATTTGCACCGCCTGAGTCGCGTTAACTTGTTTATATTTGCGGGTGAGGCGACTGAACTCTGTCCAGACGATCATGCCGATGATAGCCACCAACCCCATCATTAACAGGGGATGATTACGGGCGAAAACGATATACTCTTCCACATTAGACCCTTCAGCAACGAACAGTGGCTAAAGATATACATCACAAAGAACGAGGTAAACCCCTAAACACAGATTTTTTGGTAATAGTCAGGCAGGTATTCAGTGTGGGGCAGTGCAAAAAACTTCCTGCATCATGCTAATCAGGCGCAGCGTGCGGTAATCGCCCACGCGGTAATAGACGCGATTAGCATCTTTACGTGAAGCCAAAATGCCTTTATCCCGCAAAATGGCAAGGTGTTGGGAAATATTGCTTTGGGATGTACCGACGCTATCCACAATATCTTGCACACTCACCTCTTTGTCACCCAGCACACATAGAATTTTTAAACGCAATGGATGTGAAATGGCTTTCAAAGAACGGGAAGCACGGTCAATGTCCTCTTCTTTGATTAACATATCTTCAATCGTGAAGTCACACTTATTGTTGAGAGCAATGCTACCCATAGATTTCCTCATCGAAAATGGTATTTTTTAAGTTTCCGTCACTCAAGCAACATTAACAATAAGACAGAAGACTCAGTATATTAGTATAGATGGATACGATAATATACTCTATTACATTCCGTGTCATCTCTTTCCTATGATAGACTATTATCAACCATTAACAGCTTAGAACAATTGACACACGGTGAAAGTTTACCTCCCCCTGCTCATACTGCTATTCGTCTCATGGACTCATGCGAACGCGGCTGACCCCAAAAAACAGCAGCAACTACAGCGTGATATCCGTGAACTATCCAAAGAACTCAGCTCGCAACAAGACGAGTCACGTGATTTGCAGAGTGAAGTGACCAAGCTGGAAAAAAAACTGGGAGAAATTTCAGACAAACACCAGCAAACCGAAAAAAAAATTGAAGCCACACTCAGCAAAATGGAAGACTCCGTGCGTAAACAACAAAAGCTCGATGCCGAGTTGCAGGCTCAAAAATCCGGCTTAGCACAGCAATTACAGGCACTGTATACCGCTGGCGAACAATCCCATCTGCGCCTGCTGTTACGTCAGGACGAACCTTCTGACATTAGCCGCACTGTCCGTTACTTTGAGTATTTGAACGAAAACCGTGTCACCCGCATTCAGGGTATCCAAAAAATCTTAAATGACATTGAGGCTGTGCGTACTGCCATCGAAAAAGACAATAGTTACTTGCAGGAACTCAATAAAACCCTTGAACAACAAAAAGTCGACATTCAAGGTATACTGAAAGCCCGTTCACTCGCACTGGACAGTAAGAAAGGCGACATTCGCTCTGCTGAAAAAAAGCTTAGCAAACTAAAAACCGAAGAAGCCAACTTACAAGCCGTACTCGACCGTATTGCCGCCAATAAAGCCAAAGAAAAACAACCAACCAGTGCCACAACGGCTACAGAAGAACAGCAAACAGCCAAACCAAGCAGCACTGAAGCAAGCACCAAACCCGCAAAAACCACCAAGGCAGAAGCAATCACCAACATCTCCTCAGCAGCACTGAACAGCGGCAAAGCGTTTTCCAAGCTGCGCGGTCAATTGCCTTGGCCCGTGAGCGGCAGAATAATCCACAGTTACGGATCAGTGCGAAATGAAAAACAACGCTGGCGCGGTGTGGTACTGGCTGCCCCCGGTGGCAGCAAGGTCAAAGCCATTGCCAAAGGTCGGGTTGCGTTTTCCGGCTGGATGGATGGTTACGGACACTTAATCATCATCGAACATGACAATAACTACATGAGCCTTTACGGCTATAATCGGGCAGTATATAAAAAGGAAGGGGCAACAGTGAACGCCAATGAAACAATTGCCGCTGTCGGCAACTCCAGTGGACAAAGCCAAGATGCCCTGTATTTTGAAATCAGGAGCGGCACAACCCCACAGAACCCTGCGCGTTGGTGTCGCTGAAGCCTCTCACGAGCACATCACCGGCGCACGCAACGAATACGTTACAATTGCACCATTTTTACCACAACTAAAGTGCATTTCTGCCACACAGTGGTAAACTGGCAGGGTTTTGCAACCTGTAAATGCCACTACAAAACAATTCTGCTGACAAGGACGTGAGCAGCCAAAACATTGGAGAGATACGATTATGCATACACGTTACCGCATTCTGGCTGGCACTATGGCTGGCGTACTGATTGGTGTCACCACCAGCATCAGCCTCAATGTGTTCGCCTTCCGGCAAACGGTTGAAAACACGCCGCCGCTGGATGAGCTACAACAATTTTCCGAGGTCTACTCACGCATCAAGGAAAACTACGTTGAGGATGTCAAAGACAAAGACCTGATGACCAATGCCATTCGAGGAATGCTCAGCAACCTTGACCCGCATTCCGCTTATCTGGATGAAGAAGAATTCAAGGAATTGCAAGTTGGCACTAGCGGTGAGTTCGGTGGCTTGGGCATCGAAGTCGGCATGGAGGACGGCTTCGTTAAAGTAATCTCTCCTATTGACGACACCCCTGCCCAAAAAGCGGGTTTACAATCGGGCGATTTAATCATTCGTCTCGATGAAACCCCCGTGAAAGGCATGACCCTAAACGATGCCGTCAAACTGATGCGCGGCAAGCCGGGTAGCAACATTGACCTTATGATTGTCCGTGAAGGCAAAGACAAACCCTTCAAAGTAAGCATCAAGCGCGACATTATTCAGGTCAAAAGCGTCAAACAACGCATCCTAGAGCCGGGTTATGGCTATGTACGTATCACCAGCTTCCAAGCCAAAACCACTGAAGCACTAATAGAAGGCATCGAAACCCTCAAAAAAGAAAACAAGAATAAGCTGCGCGGCTTGATACTTGACCTACGCAACAACCCCGGCGGAGTCTTGAATGCAGCCGTCGGCGTATCGGATGCATTCCTAGAGTCCGGTAAAATTGTTTACACCGAAGGGCGGGTTGAAGATGCCAAGATGGAATACAGCGCCCAAAAAGGTGACGCCATTGACAATGCCCCGATTGTGGTACTGGTTAACCAAGGCTCAGCCTCCGCTTCCGAAATCGTCGCAGGCGCACTCAAAGACCACAAACGCGCCCTGATCGTCGGTCAGAAAACGTTTGGGAAAGGCTCCGTACAAACCGTCTTGCAGTTAAATGACAAAACAGCGGTCAAACTCACTACCGCGCGTTACTTCACCCCTGCTGGACTCTCCATTCAGGCGGAAGGCATTACACCCGACATTGAACTCAAAGCCCTAAAAGTCAAAGGTGAAGATGACACTGATGACATGCTTGACCCAGTATCAGAAGCCAATTTGAGCAAACACCTCAGCAACCCTAACGGTAATGGCAAAACCGAAAACAAGCCTGCTGAGGAAAAAACCGAAGAAATCCCTGCCAACACTGAAGAAAAAACCGAAGGGAAAACCGATGAAAAAACAGACAAATCCATTGACGCTGATAAAGCCAAATCATCGCTGGCTGAAGACGATTATCAGCTCTTTGAAGCCCTGAATATCCTCAAAGGCATGGATTTGGTGCAAACCCGCCTCAAACAACCAGAGCCTAAGACCACGGAAACCAACAGTGGTAAGGTTATGTAATGCAGAGCACCACAATGGATGGACAACTGACCCATTTCAATGCTCAAGGTCAGGCACACATGGTTGATGTCGGTGAAAAAAATTTCACTCACCGCGTCGCCATTGCCGAAGGGCGCATTACGATGCAGCCCCACACCTTGGAAAAAATCCTGCAAGGCGACCATAAAAAGGGCGATGTACTGGGCATCGCCCGCATCGCAGGCATTATGGCAGCTAAAAAAACTGCCGATTTAATCCCACTGTGTCATCCACTGGCACTGACCAAAGTTGACATCGCGTTAACACCACAAACTGAAACAACTTCCGTCCATTGCCGTGTCAGTGTCGAAACACGCGGGCAAACCGGTGTTGAGATGGAAGCCCTAACCGCCGTGAATATTACCCTGCTAACCATTTACGATATGTGCAAAGCCATTGATAAAGGCATGTCAATGGAAGGCATCCGCCTGCTCCTAAAATCCGGTGGCAAATCAGGCGAATGGATCCGAACCTAATGCATTAAAACTCCCTACCTAGTGTAGACTACTTGGTTAAGCGCGTTAAAACCCTAGTGCAACTGCTTAAAAATTGCATTACACTACACGTATTGGTAATTTTTTATACCCCACATTGGTATTTTATAGCAACAACCTAATCGTTTATTTTCTAGGAAGTGTCATATGTTTTCGCGCTACCGTCTTGCCTCCCCAAGCATAACCGCAATCAGTGCTGTTACTGTCGGAACTATTCTCATGGTAATGGCAAGCTCAGCATCTGCCAATCGAGTAACACTGGTCGCAACCATCAATAACCAATCCATACTAGAACCTGTTTCTTGGGAAGTATTCAAGCTTGATGGCACAAACACATCCTCAAAACCCGTCGCAGAACTCGAACGACGCCATAGCGGCACCGTATATCTGGATGCCGGACGTTATCGGGCTACCGTGACACAAAAACACATCCTCAAGGAAGCTATCTTCAAAGTCGAAGCCGATGTTGACAAAACCATCACCATTGCCTTGGACTAACTAAAAAAAAAGGTCACGTAACGTGACCTTTTTTGGTGGCTGCGCTGTCTTATTGCGCAGGCATATAGTGCTTAAACGGCTCGATGTCGATGGCATCACCAAATTGGGTTTTCGCGTGATCAATCGCATGTTTGCGCTCACGGAAGAAACGCTCTTCCCCAATGTGTTTCGCCAAACCCGAACGCTGTAACGCTTGATACACGCGCAACTTTGTCCGCGCAATATAGAACTCGATACCCGCAAACTTGAGACGATCTGCCAGCTTCTCTAACATTTCCTCCCCGGTAGAATCCACTTGGTCGATAGATTCCATATCCAAAATCAGGACTTTCAGATTGGGTTTTTGCGAAATATTATTAAGCAACTTACCTTCCAAATAACCGGTATTCGCAAAGTACAAATCCCCGTCAAAACGATAGACCGCTACCGTGTCACTGGTTTTCAAGCTGTGTGCCTCGGCATCGCGCATCGTACCGTCCGCATCGCGAGCCACTTCCACCAGATTGGGGCTCATAGTGCGATACAAGAACAAGCCCAATGACAACACCACACCCAACAAAATACCCTTATCCAAATGCGGGGCAAATGCCAAGGTCGCCAAGAACGTGACTACTGCCACCACACCATCGTGTGGCTGAACTTTCCAAGCGTGCTTAATGGGTGCAATCTTGATCAAATTAATGACAGCCATAATGATCACCGCCCCTAAGGTTGCCTGAGGCAGGTGATACAGTAACGGCGTCAAGAACAGCAACGTCAACGCGACCAGCAAACCTGTCACCACGGAAGCAAAGCCCGTCATCGCACCGGCAGCAAAGTTCACCGCAGAACGGGAGAACGACCCAGACACTGTGTAACCACCAAACACACCGGAAGTAATATTCGCCAAACCCTGCCCCACCAACTCTTGGTTCGCCGACAAACGCTGCCGGGTTTGCGAAGCCATCGCTTTCGCAATAGAGATAGCTTCCACGAAACCAATCAAGCCAATCACCACTGCTGTTGTCGCCAATGACATAAAATTCTGGAAACTCATTTCTACAATCGGCAAGGAGAACCCTGGCAAGCCCTCAGGAATGCTCCCAATAACACTACCGCCCAGACCTTTGTAGTCGATTGCCCACGACAAAAGCGTAGTAACCACCACGGTAATCAACACCCCCGGTAAGCGTGGCGCATACTTTTTCAAAAC
>JBEUIR010000061.1:0-10406 GCA_040415395.1 Candidatus Thiothrix namsaraevi | reverse complement strand
GCCTCCGACTTGAATAAATATTATGAAACACCAATATCTAGTATTGTTGTGGTGTGCTTTTTCACCATTAATTGAGGCAGCTAATACTGCGTCTGCATCAGCATGGGTTTTTAAAGACTCACAAATGACTTTTTCAGAGGATTTGTTAAAGCCTGCACTGGCGTTCCAAGCATTGGATTTGCAGGAGATGGATGCTGCAACCCGCCAAACTACCCTCCAAGATCTGTATATTCGTGAAGTGTTGATCAAACAGGGTATTGATCAAGATGCCACACGCAAAGCAGAGTTAGACGAGCGGGTCAATGAGTTTCGCAAAGCGGAGCTATCGCGCTTGGCACTTGAAAAAGCCAGTGAAGTCGGTATGCCTGATTTCACCGGTCGTGCGCAAGAATTGTATTTGGCGCATCAACAGGACAAGTATCAATTGCCGTTGCGTTTGCGCGTGCGCACGGTAGAAATGCTAATTGTGGGAGACAATCTGGATGCCATTAAGCAGAAGTTAGCCGAAATTCGCACTCAGGTATTGGCTGGTACGGTGGATTTTAAAGACGCTGCCATTGCCAATTCACCCAGTGCTTCACATAAAATGCGCGAAGGTGATTCATTTTGGTTTCGTCGTGGTGAAGTACCGGATGCTTTTTATGACGAGGCCGCTAAACTGAGTACCGAAAATCCGTTAAGTAGTGTATTGGTGTTAGGCAATACCGCTTATTTACTGCAATATTTGGATCGTAAAGAGCCTGAAACCTTAACGTTTGAGCAAGTCAAACCCAATATTATTGCAGAGCTGCAACGTGAATACCGCACGGATAAAGTTAAACAGTTAACCCAGCAATTGCGTGAGCAATTTAAGCGTGATGTCACCATTAATCCTGTTTTTTTAAAGCCGCAAACGGATGAATAAAACCATTGCCCCAGCGTTGCTTTGGCAGTTATTTCGTCAGGAATTGCGTGAGCGTTATGTTGGCACGGCATTGGGGGTGTTTTGGTTATTAATACCGCCATTGTTTATGTTGGTGATTTACGCATTGGTGTTCGGTGAAATCCTGCAAATGCGTTTGGGGACAGAAACGGCAACAGACACGGATTCCGGGCAGTTTGCTGGGTGGTTGTTCGCTGGCTTAATCGCGTTTAATGCCTTGGCGGAAGTGTTGACCCGTGCGCCTGCCATTTTGACCGAACGCCGGGATTTATTGCTGAATTCGCCGTTGCCGCCTGCGGTGTTGCCGCTATTGCCTGTGGGCGTTTCCTTGGTATTGGAAGGAGTATCGGTGGGGTTGTTACTGCTGTGGTTGTGTGTGCAGGGGCGTTGTGAGCCGCTGGGTGTGGTGTTTTACCTGCCATTTTTGGGGGTGCGATTGCTGTTTTCGCTGGCGTTTGCGTATGGTTTGGCGGTGTTGGGGGTGTTTTTGCGCGATTTACGGCAGATGATGCCACCGTTATTGACCGTGTTGCTGCTGGTATCACCGATTGTGTACCCGTTGAGTGTGGTGCCGGAAGCTTTTCAGGGGTGGTTTGCTTGGAATCCCTTGGCGCATTTGGTGGAAGGCTACCGTGCGGCATTGTTGGAAGGGCGGTTTTTGTGGGAAGCTTTTCTGGGGCTGTTGCTGCTGGCAAGTGCTAGTGTGGCGTTGGGTTGGTGGCTGTTCCAGCACTTGTTATTGCGGGCGAGGTATGTGCTGTGAGTGCGGATTGGGCGATTCACTTGGCGGATGCCGGGGTGGCGTATCGGCGTTATGCGCATCCGCGTGATGCTTTGCTGGAATGGGTGTTGCGGCGTCCGCGTCATGTGCCGTTTTATGCCTTGCAAGGGGTGAGTTTGCAGGTGCGGGCGGGCGATTCGTTAGGCGTGGTGGGCGATAATGGCGCGGGCAAAAGCACGTTTCTGAAAATGTTGGCGGGCAATTTACCCCCGACGGAAGGGCAGTGCGAGATTCGGGGCAGGCGTTCGGCTTTACTGGAATTAGGCACGGGTTTGCAGCCAGAGTTTAGTGGGATCGATAATGCACGCTTGGGCTTGGCGTTGCGCGGGCTGAGTCAGGCGGAGATTGCGGCAACATTGCCAGAAGTCTTGGCATTTGCGGAATTGGGTGCGTTTGCACAGCAACCCGTGAAAACGTATTCGAGTGGGATGGTGGTGCGCTTGGTCTTCGCGGTGGCGGCGGTGATTGAGCCAGCAGTATTGATTGTGGATGAAGCCTTGTCGGTGGGTGATCAATATTTTCAGAAAAAATCCTTGGATCGGATGCGGGCGATTTTGGGGAAGGGCGCGACTTTGGTGTTTTGTTCGCACAATCTGTATCAAGTGCGCGAAATGTGCCGTCAGGCGGTGTGGTTGGAGCAGGGCAGGGTGCGAATGCTGGGGGATGCGCAAACGGTGGTGGATGCGTATCAGGATAGTGTGAGGCATAGGACGGCGTTGCCCCCTTCACCCCTTGCGGGGGAAGGGTTGGGGATGGGGGGGAATTCCCCTCAATTGCTCGCCGTTACGCTAAACCGTGACACTTTCCGAACCCACGAGCCGTTCCGCCTCAGTATTCAAGCCAGTCAGGGCGAGCGTCCATTATCAGATGTTCACGTTGGGATTGTGATTCGCCGTAATGATGACGTGCAATGTTACGGCATCAGCACCTTACACGATGGCGTTCAAATGCAGCCGCTGGCGGATGGCATCGTCGCGGCAGAATTTGTGATTGAGCGTTTGCCGTTGTTGTCGGGTGATTATTGCTTGGAAGTGTGGCTGATTGATGGCAGTGGGGTGCATGTTTACGATTCGCGGGAACGTTGCTGCCATTTTCGGGTGCAACAAGCGGGTCAACAGCAAGGCGTTGGCATGGTGATGTTGCCGCACCGTTGGGAAAAGGTGGGTTATGCGTTGGCGGGCTGATGATTTTTCCTTGCGTTATCAGGTGTTGTTTCCGCTGTATGCGCACTTACCACCTGCGTTAGCTTATGGATTGGCGGCGCAACAGGCGCAGATTTTTCGGCGTAACAAGGGGGATGAGGCGACGTTGATTCGCGCTCAAATGCACGGTGCATTGCCTGAGGCGAGTGACGCACAACTCGCGGGCTGGCTTGATGATTATTACCGCATGGTGGAACAGGAGGCCTTGGATACTTGGTATTTGCAACACCAACCGATTCAGCAAATTGTGGAGCTGGAAGGGTTTGCAGCCATTGCAGCGGCGCGGCGACAGGGCAAGCGCGTGCTGTTGACGGGCGGGCATTTCGGACGGTTCTGGATGGCAGGGCCTGCGATGCGAGCGCAAGGTTTTACCACGGGCACGATTACCCGCGATGGGGGCAATACCAATAGCCATGGCTTGCATCCGGCGGAATACCGTTACCGTTTGTTTAAGTTGCAGCGTTTGCAGCAAGCCTTGGGCGGCACCTTTCTGGTGGAGGGGGATGAGTTGCGTCCGCTCTATCGGGCGTTAAATGATCACTTAATTGCATTGATTTTTGATGTTCCATATACAGAAGCGCATAAAGGAAGGGTGACAGTTAATTTTATAAGCGGTACTATTGACCTGCCTGCCGGTATTTATCGAATTGCAAAAAAAACCAAGGCAGTGATCGCGCCGTTCTTTATGCGTGATTTGGGCGGGGGTCGGGTGAGAGCAGAATTTTCTGCGTTACTTGATCCGTATGATTATAACGAAACAGTATTGATGGGAATGCTTGCCAGCCAACTGGAACAGCGGATTCGGGAAAATCCGGGTCACTGGTGGTTATGGCCCGCACTGCCACTGCTACGGAGCAATAACAATGACTCAAGTAATAGCTCACTCGCTAGATGACAACCATTCCCATAGCCAAATTGTGCGGCGTGTGCCGCGCTATGCCCAAGTGCTGGAGCTAGGGTGTGGCGATGGCAGTATGTCACGTTTGCTGCGTGAACGTTGCGAAGCGCACATTATCGGCATTGATCATAACCCCGATATTGTCTGGCAAGCCCAGCGCTATTGCGATTATGTGTTCACCGAAGACTTGGATGATCCGCACAGCCTCGATGCGCTCGAAGGCGAAAAATTTGACGTGATTACCTTGGTGGATGTCTTGGAGCATCTGCAACACCCCGAAGCCCTGTTACAGCGGCTCAAACCCTTGTTGTTGGATGAGGGGCAAATATTAATTTCAATCCCCAATATTGCGCATTCCTCGGTGCGCTTGGAATTATTGAACGGGCGCTTTGATTATGAAACTGCCGGTATTTTGGATGCCACACACCTGAAATTTTTCACCGCCGAAAGCGTGCAAGCGTTGTTGGAAGATGCTGATTTTGTGGTGAATGACATTGACTATACTTGGCATGATTTACCGGATGAAGTGATCACGCGCTACCTGAAAGCCGCAGGCTTGGAGCCGACCGCAGCGGCGTTGGCGAAGTTTCATGAACCGGATGCCATCGCTTATCAATTCATTATTTCTAGCAGCCCGCTGGTCTCGAAAACTGCCCGCCTTGCCGATAAAAATGCGCAAGCTCAGCACTTAAAACCGATTGATGCGTCTTGGCAAACGTGGGGGCAGATGCATTCGGAATTGGCATTGGCACACGCCGAATTAGAGCGGGTATATTCGACCCGCAGTTGGCAGATGCTCCGGCGTGGGGCGACGGCTTGGCGCAGTATTCAGTCACGATTCACGCTTGAATGATACAGTGACGGTTGATTAAACCGTAATAATTATAACAAGTTGGGGTATGTTGTGGTTAAGGTCAGTGTGATCCTGCCAGTGTACAATCATGCTCGGTGGGTACAGCAAGCGCTGGATTCTGTCTTGGCGCAAACGTTTAGCGCGTTCGAGTTGATGGTGATTGATGATGCTTCAACCGACGACTCTTGGGCAGTGATTCAAGTCGCGTGTGCCACCAAGCCGGACGCGCGTGTGCGTTGCTGGCGGCATGAGCATAATCAAGGCGCACCGGCTACGTTAAACGAAGGGTTGCGGCTGGCACAGGGCGAATACCTCGCTATTTTGAACTCCGATGACGTGTGGGATGTCACGCGGCTGCAACGGCTGGTGACGCTGGCGCAAAGCCAGTCGCTGGATTTCATTAGCACTGATGTCGCGGTGCTGGATGCCGACTCTCAACCGAAAGAAGCCGCAGAGCCGCATTGGGTGGCGTGGTTTGAGGGCTTGAAACAATACTACGCTACGCATACCGATACGCAGGCGACTTTATTGCGCGGTAATTTTCTGATTACGACTTCCAATTTCTTTTTTCATCGGCGGGTGTATGCGCAACTGGGTGGCTTTTCCGAGTTGCGTTATGTGCATGATTACGAGTACGCCTTGCGGGTGGTGGCAGCCGGTTTCGAGGTGCGCTTTCTGAGCGGTGAGAAGTTGCTGGGTTATCGTTTACACGAGAGCAATACCATTCGGGAAAAGCCCTTGGCAGCGATTGAAGAGAATATGCACTTATTGCTGGGTTGGCTTGGCGGAAGAAGAACCTCACCCCCCGCCCCCCTCTCCTTGACAGGAGAGGGGGAGGAGGAAGTTGTCCACTCTTGTTCCCCCTCTCCTGTCAAGGAGAGGGGGCTAGGGGGTGAGGTTCTTCTAGGGCTTTCTTCACAACTTCAGGATTTGTACCGCTATACCTGTGAGGAATGGCTAACGATTGTGCATCAGCGTTTGGTGGCGCGTGAGCAGGAGTTGTTGCCGTTGATTCAGGATCGTGATGCTTGGATTGCCGAGCGTGATCAGCTTATTGGTGAGTTACAGCAACATTTGGCGCAACACCGTCAGTGGTTGGTGGAGCGGAATGGCTGGATTGCGGAACGTGACGCTTGGATCGTAGAGCGCGATACTTTGCTTCAGCAACAGGCGGTAGCATTGGCAGATCGTGACCGTTGGATTGCAGAGCGTGATGCTTGGATACGTGAGCGCGATGTTTGGATACGTGAGCGTGATGTTTGGATACGTGAGCGTGATGTTTGGATACGTGAGCGTGATGTTTTCATTCAGCAGTTACAACATCAGCAGCAGGCGTTGTTGAACAGTCGGGCATTCCGTTTGGGTGAGGCATTGTTAAGCCCTTTGCGGCGTTGCAAACAATGGTGGCGCGGAGGTGAATTATGCCTGAAAAGCTGATTTTACGTGACTGGTTGCAAGTGCGAACTTGGTTAGCACCACGCCTCGGTACGGTTCGGATGATTTCCCTCGATATTTTTGACACCGTATTGGGGCGTTATGTGGGCGACCCCGCTGAGGTGCAACACGCGGTGTGTCGGGCAGTGAGTGTGCGTACCGGTATTGCAGCAGAAACGGTGTGGCGAGCGCGTCAGCAAGCGGAACAGGTGTTGCGGGCGGAAGCCGTGCAAGCCGGTTTTGACCATGAATGTTGTTACAGCGACATGCTCTCGCGCTGGGTGGAACGGTTGGGATTGGAGACAGATGCCACACTAGCGCCTTTTATCCGCCAAACAGAACTGGATTTGGAAGCCGCAACCTTGCACGTCAAACGCGATGCGCAGGTGTTTTTGGATTGGGTGCGTGAACAAGGTATCGAGATTATTGCCATGTCGGATATGTATCTGGATGGCGATATGTTGTGTGAATTGTTGCGGCGACGCGGCATCGTCGATTATTTCACCTTTGTGTATGTCTCGGCAGATTTTAAGCTGGGGAAATACAGCGGGCGTTTGTTCGAGAAAATGCTGCAAGTCAAAGGGTTGGGTGCGCAGCAGGTGGTACACATCGGTGACAATCCGATTGCCGATCGGCGCATGGCGTGTCGCACCGGCATTCAAGGCATTTGGTTGTATGAAAAAGCCGAATTGCGCCGCCGCGAACGCCAAACCTTGTCGGCACAAATGGCGCAACGTGGCGGGATCTGGCAGGGGCGGCACTTCTTTGAATGCGTGGAAACCCGCAGCCACCAACAGGATAGCTTGAAACCGCGTGATTTCTTCTTCCGCTACGGGCGCGATGTTTTGGGCCCTGCGTTTAGTGTGTTTATGCACGGTTTGCAGGAGCGTTTGCAACGGCAAATGGCTGCGGGTAAGCCCGTCGAAAAGCTGTTGTTTGTGGCGCGTGATGGGTTTTTGTTCGAGCGTTTGTACCGTACCACGGGGATGACGATTCCTGCCGAATATGTGTATTTGTCGCGCCGCGTGATTACTGCCGCCGCAACAGCAGAGGGTTTGAGCCGGGAACAGGCGCTGGTGGCATTTTACAACCCGAAACAACAAGGCTTGGCATCGGTTTGCAAAGTGTACGGTTTGCCGGAAGCGGCGTTGCAACCCTTGGCAACACGGCACGGTTTTGTGGATTTCAGTGCACCGATCCACGATTGGGAGGATGTGCGCTTGCATAACTTTCTGCAAGACCAGGATGTGCAAGCCATTATCCGTGCCACCGGTCAGCAGCACCGCGCGTTATTGCAGCGCTATTTGGAACAAGTGGGCTTTTTCGACCATCAGCATATCGCCTTGGTGGATATTGGTTGGAATGGCACGGTGCAGAAATTTCTCAAGCAAGCGTTTGGGATGCGCCCGGATTTTCCACAATTGCACGGTTATTACTTTGCGTTTGTGCCGAAGCTGTACGCGGATTTTGGCGCTGATAATACCTGTGAAGGCATTGTGCACGATTCGCGGCGTGGCAATGCGTGTGAGCGGATTCCAGCAGAGTTTGAGGAAATTTTTGAGCAAGGGGCGCGTTCGCACGAGGCGACCACGATTGCCTATTGTGAACAAGCCGGACGGGTTGTACCTGTCTTGAAAGCGGATACGGCAGCGGATCGGCAGGCAGAAATCTTGTGTAACCCCTTAGTGGCGCAAATGCAGCAAGGCATCTTGCATCATTGGGAGCATTTCCGTGCTGTTCAGCGACTGACCGGGTATAGCAGTCAACAATTGTTGCCTTATGTGCATGGTCTGCTGGAGCGTGCGGTGGTGTACCCCACGACCGAAGAAATCCATGAGCTGACCCAGTTGGTGCATACCGAAGATTTCGGGCATGACCATGTGTTGGCACTGGCGAATCAAGCAGTAGGCTGGGGCGATTTGTTACGCCCGCGTCGCTTGTGGCGGCGTTTGGAAGTCAGTGCTTGGCGTTATGCGCTGTTTGAGAAAATTCCCACAGGTATGGCGAATTTCGCGTTTCGTGTCGCGTATTTGCACGCTGTAAAAAAATAATAAAGGGGCTGTTATGGTCGTGAGTCCATTGAAATTATTCGCGTATGCGCTGGCGTTTCGGTTTTCATCGGGGCGGGGGCGCTGTTTTAGTCCGGGCATTAAAGCCATGCTGATTTGGTATGGCACACGCTTGCGTTTGGCAGTGCTGGATCGTGCGGCTGCTAAATGGTGGCGCGGGTGGTTTGAGTCAGTCTAATGATGGATAACGCACGGGTGCAGATTTTGCTGTCAACCTGGAACGGTGAGCGTTGGCTGCCTGAATTATTGGCTTCACTGGAAAAGCAGACGTTTCAAGACTGGCAATTGCTGATTCGGGATGACGGTTCTGCCGACCAAACCTTGCGCATTTTACTGAAGTGGCAAGCGGCACACCCGGATAGGTTGGCAGGTTTGTTGCTGGATGGCAGTCATTTGGGGAGTAAGTTGAGTTTCAGCCGGTTGGTGGAAGCCAGTACAGCGCCTTGCCTGATGTTTTGTGATCAGGATGATGTGTGGTTTCCCGAAAAAATCGAGCTGCAATACACCGCGCTGCGGCGTTTGGAAGCGCAATACGGTGAGGCAACGCCATTATTGGTGCATTCGGATTTGGTGGTGGTGGATCAGGATCGCGCCATACAAGCCGTGTCGTTTTGGGATTACCGCGATTTTGCGGTCGGGCAGCGTAAGCAGGCGTATTTGCTGAATAATGTGGTAACGGGTTGTGCCACCGCGTTTAATCGGGCGGCTGCGGACTTGGCCTTTCCATTGCCACTTTACGCGATGGAACATGACCGTTGGTTGGCGTTGGTTTGTGCTTGGTTTGGGCAAATACAGGCATTGCCGCATCCGTTATTGCTGTACCGCCAGCATGAAGCAAATGCCATTGGTGCCGCGCCAGCCAATGCAAACGGCTTGAGTACAAGGGTTGAGGCGTGGAGCCAGCAAGCAGAGGTTTTCTTGCACCGTTTCGGTGAGCGGCTGGATGCTGAGGATTTCAAATTAGTGACCGCAGTGGCAGGGCTACGCCATCTGCATGGTTGGAAACGGCGGCAGCAGATTTTGCACCATCGGCTGTTTAAACCGGGGGTATTGAATAATGTGGCGCTACTGCTATTTGCATAACAACAGGGAGATACCATGACAACAATAATTCAGCGTCCTGAGGTGGCAGTGATCGTGTTAACTCGCAATGCAGGGCGCTTGTGGCCGGAATGGATTAAGGCGATTCAGCACCAGACCGTACAGGCGGGACGTTATTTGGTGATTGATTCGCTGTCGGAAGATCACACGGCTGAATTGGCAGCCGCAGCAGGTTTGGAAGTGCAGCGGATTCATCCGCGTACTTTTAGTCACGGCGGAACTCGTCAGTGGGCGGCAGAATTGTGTCCTGATGCCGAGTTTCTGGTGTATTTGACGCAAGATGCCATCCTCAAACAAGCGGATTCGCTGGAGCAGTTGCTCAAACACGCGGATGACGATAGCCATGTGGCGATGGTGTACGGGCGGCATTTGGCGCGTGCGGATGCGGATCATTTGGAATGTCATGCGCGTGGTTTCACTTACCCGGCGACATCTTCGGTGCGTGACCGCGAAAGCTTTAAAACCCTAGGGTATCGTGCGGCGTTTGCTTCCGATGTGTATGCGGTGTATCGCGCTAGTGCCTTGCGCAGTATTGGTGGGTTTCCACAACACATTATCGTGAGCGAAGACAGTTATGTGGCAGCGCGGCTGTTGCTGGCGGGGTGGAAAACGGTGTATTCAGCGGAAAGCACGGTGGAGCATTCGCACCGTTATTCCTTATTGCAGGTTTTCCGGCGTTATTTTGATGTGGGGGTGTTCCACGCTTCGGAACAGCCCTTGATGCAAGCGGTTGGTGCGCCGGATCGTGAGGCGGGTACGTATGTGCGTTCGTTGATACGCTATTTATGCGAGCGCCAGAAATGGTTATTGCCTTGGGCAGCGTTGCAAACCTTGGTGAAATTGCTTGGCTTCCGTTTGGGAAAGCGTTACCAGCAACTACCTGCCAGTATTTGTCGGCTGATTAGTGTGCAGCGTGCCTATTGGATGGATGGTGTAGAGGGAGAGGATGGCGCACACAGGGGTGCGCCCCCATACGCGCCAACTTAAGCCCCTATCCCATTGATTAAACACGACTCATCCCCATTTCTCGGCATTGATTCAACAGGGCAAGCAGCGGGCTGGGCAAACATTGCAAGGTTCGCTTTCTGGGGCGTTCGCTCAAACTCTTGATGTTGTCATCCTCAAAGCGGGCATTAACAGGGAAAC
>JBEUIR010000060.1:8778-10601 GCA_040415395.1 Candidatus Thiothrix namsaraevi | reverse complement strand
CGCCGCCAGCGCATCGGGATTGGTGATGTCCCGCTTGAACTGGCGGCGACTGTCTTCGCCGAGGGCAATCTGGGTTTCGAGTTCGTCGAGCGTCATGCGGTACTTCCTGATCACCATTAGTCTGGTCTTGCTGCATTATAGCAAATGCTGGCAGAAGATACCGGCGCACCATTAATGACTCCGGCAGGCCACAATATCCTCTCACGCATGTTCGACGTATTCGGCAATCCCATCGACCTGCTACCGCCCACTGAAGACGTCGAATGGCATTCAATACACCACGCCCCGCGTGAAACACACCCCTAAAATCATAGTTGGTGTATGAAAAGACACCCCTAAAATCATACTCTCTGTAGGTTTATGCTATAGTGAAAGCCCTGTCATTTGAATGGGTAAGCCTTCATGCAACGCCAACAGCTACACTTCCTGACCCGCTGGTTACACAACAAAAACCGCAAACCCTTGATCATCCGGGGTGCGCGGCAAGTCGGCAAATCTACCTTGGTACAGTTGTTTGCCGAACAGCAAGGCATGACTCTGCTGACCGCCAATCTGGAACGCTACCCGACCTTGGCAAACACCTTTGCCAGCAATGACCCGGAAAAAATCCTGCAACAAATTGAAGCCTTGCCACGTATGCCTGCTGTCGATGCACAAGCATTGCTGTTTCTGGATGAGCTTCAAGCTGTACCGGAAGCCATCCCTGCCCTGCGTTACTTCTACGAAGACCGCCCGCAATTGCCGGTGGTCTGTGCGGGTTCACTGCTGGAATTTGTGTTAGCGGCACACCAGTTTTCGATGCCAGTGGGCAGGGTTCAATACCTGCACATGGGGCCGATGACCTTTTCAGAGTTCTTGCTGGCATTGGGTGAAGACAAGCTGTATCAAGTGGTAACGGAATACCAACCGGGTAACGAGATCGGTGAAGTGGCACATCAACGGCTGTTGCAACTGTTACGCAGCTACTATTTTGTGGGCGGAATGCCGGAAGCGGTCGCTGCGTTTGCGGAAACGCGCAGCTACCAAGCAGTGAGTGAAGTTCATAACTCGATTATCGAAACCTACCGTGACGATTTCCCTAAATACGGCAAACACCGTGATCAGAACCGGATGCTGGATGTTTTCAACTTCGCCGCCCGTAACGTCGGTGTAAAAGTCAAATACAGCAATATCTCGCGGGAAGATCAGAGTGCCGTCCTCAAAAAAGACCTGGAATTGCTGTGCATGGCGCGAGTCATCAGCAAGGTCGTCCACAGCCATTGTTCAGGATTGCCGCTGCAAGCCAGCCTTGAAGAAAAAGTTTACAAACTGCTGTTTCTGGATGTTGGTTTGATGAATGCCATTTGCGGCCTCAATTGGCGCACGCTGTCCCAATTCGATGACCTCAAACTGGTCAACGAAGGGGCGATTGCCGAGCAATTCGTCGGTCAACACTTACAGGCATTGCTGGCGGAATCGCCCAATCGGGAATTGACCTACTGGCTGCGTGAAGGTCGTTCCGCCAATGCCGAACTGGATTTTGTGGTGGCGCTAGAGGGGCAAATTATCCCGGTTGAAGTCAAGGCGGGCGCAAGTGGCAGCATGAAATCGCTACACCAGTTTATGGCAGAGAAACACGCACCGTTTGCCGTGCGGTTTGATGCGGGTTTGCCTGCGGTTAGTACTGTCAATGCGGTGGTGAACAGCGATAATCAGCGCAAGGACGTTGGTTACAAACTGGTGTCGTTGCCGTTGTATTTGGTGGAGCGGTTGGGGGCGTTGGTTACAACAATAAGTTAAACTTTGTCCAACTATATTGAGGAGCATCACCCCGATGGAAACCT
>JBEUIR010000060.1:0-8678 GCA_040415395.1 Candidatus Thiothrix namsaraevi | reverse complement strand
ACCGCCACCGCCACCGCTAACACGTATCGCATCACATCTTCTCCCAAATCCACTCGGCTTACATCGACAACACCAGTTTCGCATAAGCATAGACGCACCCCAGCAAAGCTGCCAGCGGAATTCCCACAGCACCCAACACTAACCACAATATCAAACGCCCAAAAGAGGTTTCCTGAAACCAAAAGCGCGTTAAGGTGTAAATCGCAATCAGCAATAGCTCAAGCAGCGCCGTCCCCATGATCAACACCAGTACCAAATCCACGGTTTCGTTATAACCGCTTAATACCAGTGAACTCACCAATGCAAACCCGTAGCTAATGAAATAACCCGGTATTAATAATGACAGCCACCCCAACCAAAACAAGGAACATTGCCAGGTAGCATATTGCGGCACTTCAACTCTAACCATCACTCACCCCACTCACACCAAGGACTCAAAATCATCCAAAGCATTTATATAGGACAAGTTTGTCAAGTGAGGGGGGATGATCGTAATATTTGGTCAAATTTCACAGACAAAACCCACCAGAACGGCAGGTTAACGGCAAGCTCGCGGAATTCGTTGTACTTCAGACGTTAAATCGACAGCGGCACTCCATACCTGCACCGGGGCATTCGTGCCGAATGGCTCGTCATAATCCACCCAGAAAACATCGAGAGAGGCTTGTTGTTCGGTGTATTGCGCGTCATACCCCAAATAACGGATGTATTCGGCGTGGCGTTTCGCCTTATTTAAATTATTGAAAGATCCGAGGGAAATAGCATTTTGATACGGCCCTTGCGTGATAATTTGCACATCGCGCACATCGTTTTTAGCAATATCCTGCGCCATTTGCTCCGCTTGCCCATAATCACTCGCGGGTGGGATATACACGAAAAAATTCAGGGTCTGCATACTGTGCAGCTTACGTATCGAAACAGCCAAACCAAAACCACGTACTTTACCTGCCACCAATTGCGCCGCTTTTTCGCTATTATAAGGGCCTATGCTGTAACAACTGCTTTGCGTGCCTGCGTTAGCGCTGCTGTACACGACATCATCGACATCTTGACGCAATTCCAGCGCGGGGATTGTCGGCTCAACCAATGCCGGGCGGGACTCCTGCACCTCCGGCGCTAACACCACATTCCAAGCGAACACGGATGCGTTCATCAATAACAGCACAATCAACCACTGGTACATGCTTCCTGCTCCGTAATATAAGCCAAGCCCTGCATCAGCAAATCGGGATGCAATAGATAATCCCCGTGCAACCATGAGCGCAAATATTCAGCATCACCACCGGTCAAAATCCGCACCACGGGGGCAGACAGCGTTTGCTGCATCCGCGCACAAATGCCTTCAATCGCCCCGATTACCCCAAACAAACAACCGCTGCCAATCGCCCTGCCGGTACTGTCCGCCACAATCGTCGGCTGTTCAAACGACAACGACAGCCTGCCTTGCGCCCGTGCAATCAGCGCCTCTGCCGACAATTGCAAACCGGGTAAAATCAAACCACCCAAATGCTGCCCGTCACATTCCAGCGCATCCACCGTAATCGCCGTTCCGCAATCAATCACAATACTGGCTTTACCTGCCGCTAAGTGCTGTGCTGCCACCAAACCGACAAACCGGTCTGCTCCCAATGCCGCCGGTTGCTGATAACCATTGCGAATGCCATATGCACGCGCCACGGAACGCACACTGTGCAGATGAATACCGCGTTGCACACACGCTTCCTGCACGCTCTCTGCAAACAAATGCGTCAATACATGCACCAAGGTAATACGATCCACGGCGGGATAGGCATCCAACAAATCCAGAAACGCTGCCAACGCAGGGCGTTCGCCATAAGCCAGCGCCTGCTGAGCAGAAGTGTTTCCGCTCGCATCCAGCTCCGACCATTTCAGGCGTGAATTGCCTGCATCAACCAGCAACACCATGACCATTACATTCCCAATCGCACCGAGACATCCGCCGACGATAGATTTTTTATTGATCCATCGTGTAAAGTGATACGCAATTGTCCGCGATTATCGACACCGGATGCAAGCCCTCGCAGGGTTTCCGTGCCACTGTGCGCCAACACCTCACGCCCTTGCAATAAATCACGGCGCTGCCAATCCTGCTGGAATTGCGTCATATCCAAGCGCGGAAACGCTTTCAAGCGCGGAATCAAGCGCTGCAATATCGCCACCATCAAGGCATGGCGCTCCACCGGCTCACCACGAATCTGCTGCAAGCTTGTCCACGGCTGGTCGATAGCCGCACCGGATTCAGGCAACATATTCACATTCAAACCAATACCGATCACCACATCTGTCAGCGAACCGACTGCTTCCAGCAAAATACCACCCAACTTCTTGCCATCATAGTACACATCGTTCGGCCATTTCAGACCGTGCCCGTGAATTGCGCAATCTTCGAGCGCCTCGGCGACAGCCAAGCCGGTAACTAAACTCAACAGTGGTAAATGTTCCGGCACGGGTTTGAAACACCAGCGCACCGACAAATACACATTCATCCCAGCGGGGGATTGCCATTCGCGTCCACGACGACCGCGCCCAGCGCTTTGTTGATCAGCGATACACACATCCCCACAAACACCGTGCTGCAATGCCCAAGCATTAGTGGATTCCAATTCAGGAAAAACGTGAATTTCCTCCATTGACCACAGCACTCCGGTGCTAAGCCGACGGCGAATTTCACTGGCACGTAACGGTTCAAAGGGATCAAGCGGTTCAAACGGCTCAAACAGTTCAAACGATTCAGTGAGTGACATGGGCTTCCTCCCGCACATAAATCAATGCCAATAACCAACTGAGTGCCGCAATGCCTGCTGCTGCGTAAAAAGTTGGTGCTGCGCCCCAATACTCCCAGGCATAACCACTGAGCAAGCTACCCATTGCGCCACCTAACCCATAGCTTAGCCCAGAATACAAGGCTTGCCCCCTGCCCTGTAATTTTCCCGGAAATTGATGATGCACCAAATGAATCGCCGCCGCATGAAACAAGCCATAAGTTGCCGCATGAAATAACTGCGACACCATCAGCACCACCACATTATCCGCCCAAGTTCCCAGCACCACCCAACGCAACGCTGTCAGCAGCAAGGCCAGCACAAACAACCGGCTTGCCCCAAACCGCCCAATCAGCCGATGCATCACCACAAACAAGCCAACTTCGGCAAGCACCCCCAACGCCCACATCCAGCCGGTAAACTGGCGCGAATAGCCGTGATCTTCCAAATAAATGCTGAAAAACGTGTAATAAGCGCCATGACTCGCCTGTTGCAAGGCACACGCCAGCAACAATACCCACACCGCCGGATGCCGCAACACTTCCCGCAACCGACTGGTAGGCAAGGTATGCGCCGCGTGTGGCTTATCCTGCACCAACCAAGTCGCCAACCAAATGCCGATGAATAGCAGCAATAAGGCATCCACCACCAGCGCCACATTATCCCCTGCCAAGACCGACGGCAAACTTGCCACCATCACAATGAAACCCACCGAACCCCACAAACGAATCCGGCTATAGCGCTGAATATCACTGCCCAAATGGTTCAAGGTCAATGCCTCGAATTGCGGCAATGACGCATTCCAGAAAAACCCAAAACTCGCCATGACCACTGCCATCCAGCCAAAACTGTGCTGCCAATACACCCCCGTGAAACACACGACTGACAGGAAACTCGCCAAACGAATAATCCGCAAGCGCTCCCCGGTATGATCCGCCAACCAGCCCCAAATGAACGGCGCAACAATCTTGGTTGCCATAAACACCGCCATTAATTCACCGATTTGCGCCGGTGAAAATCCAGCAATGTTTTTCAGATACACCGTCCAATACGGCACAAACACACCGAGTGCCGCAAAATAGGCGAAGTAGAAAGCCGAAAGCCGCCCATAAGGCGGCTTTACTCCGGGTGAGGGGGAATTACTCATCAAGGTGAAGCGGGAATATCCGGCAAATCCGTCGTCACATCCGCATTCTGCCCACGATGCCGCAACGCATGATCCATCAACGTAATCGCCAGCATTGCCTCGCAAATCGGCGTCGCACGAATCCCCACGCACGGGTCATGGCGACCTTTGGTGATCACTTCCACCGCTTCGCCATCCAAATTCACACTACGCCCCGGCAAACGCATACTGGAGGTCGGCTTGAACGCCGTATGCACAATGATTTCCTGCCCCGACGAAATGCCACCCAATACGCCCCCGGAATGGTTGCTGAGGAAGCCTTGCATGGTGATTTCATCGCGGTGTTCCGTGCCTTTTTGCGCCACGCAGTCGAAACCTGCACCGATTTCCACGCCTTTTGCCGCATTGATCGACATCATCGCGTGGGCAATATCCGCATCCAGCCGGTCGAAAATCGGTTCACCCCAACCGGGTGGTACGTTAGACGCTACCGTGGTGATTTTCGCACCCACGGAATTGCCTTCTTTGCGCAAAGCATCCATGTAATCTTCCATCGGCTGCACTTTGCTGGCATCCGGGCAGAAAAATGGATTATTGGCGATTTCGTCCCAATCCAGCGCTTCTGCAACGATGGGGCCGAGTTGCGACAAATAGCCGCGAATCACCACGCCGTAACGTTCCAGCAACCACTTCTTGGCAATCGACCCGGCAGCGACGCGCATCGCCGTTTCGCGGGCAGATGAACGCCCTCCCCCACGGTAATCGCGGAAGCCGTATTTTTTGTAATACGTGTAATCGGCGTGACCGGGGCGGAAGCGATCCATAATGTCGCCGTAATCCTTCGAGCGCTGATCCGTGTTGTGGATGAGCAGCGCAATCGTCGTACCCGTGGTTCTACCCTCGAATACGCCCGATAGGATTTGCACCGCATCGGCTTCGCGCCGCTGGGTGGTGTGGCGACTTTGCCCCGGCTTGCGCCGATCAAGGTCAATTTGAATATCGGCTTCGGTGAGGGCGAGTCCGGGCGGGCAGCCATCCACGATGCAACCGATTGCGGGGCCGTGACTCTCGCCGAAGGAGGTCACGGAAAATAGTTTTCCAAAAGTATTTCCTGACATGGGTGCGATTGTAGCAGCTATTGAAAAACCCTTGCAGCCCTTTTGTTATTGCTCATTTAACTCCCATTCAGCTTAGCTGTTATAGGATTAGCCAAACTTATCATAAAAAATACATTGTCTAACCGACGCAAAAGCCCGAATGGGGGGAGCCGATGTCCCCCCTCTTTTTACGATAGCCGGAACTTCTCAGACCAGATCTTTCTAAGCAAATAGACGGTTTCATTTCATGGGGGTGGAGTGAAGCTCAAGTCAAAAGAGCAATGATTCGATTAACAGGGGCAACAACATGGCTGATAACAGCACACACCATTTAGCAGCAGTAGCAACCGGCATAGGTATCGCTGCGGTAGCTTCCATCATCGCGCCACAACTGGGCTGGGAAGTTATCGGCATCACCGTATTAAGCGGTTACGTCGGCGGTTTACTACCCGATATTGATGATACGCAATCCAGCGGTTTCAAAGTGGTGCAATACCTGAGTCGCTTAGCCGCCATCATCGTACCTAGCATTCAGTTTGTTTACCGCCCGACTGACTTATTGCTGGCAATACCTATCGCTTTGTTCATGGTGTCACGCTTTTGGGAAGTGTTGAGCCAGATTATGAAACGGGGCGGGCATACGCATTCTGCAATTGCAGCGGTCTGTCTCTCTCTGGGGGTGGCGTGGGTTGCTTATCTGACGGTGGGGGCAGCGGCGGCACTTCCGGCATTTTTAGCATCCAGTGCCAGTTACTTGCTGCATTTGTTACTCGACGATCTGGACAATACGCGCTTTGTGGAAACGCCAACCGGGATGCGCTCAGCGTTAACACCTATCGGCCGGGGTCGCGCTATTGAGTTTTACAGCATTTTGGCGATTGGATTTGTTAGCTTTTTTGCGCTGTGGGGATTTTAATTAACAGGAAATGGTAGAGACGCAATCTCTTACGTCTCTACCGCATAATGACTACTGTGGCTGTTGCGCCGCAATATCCGCATGAACTTTCGCCATATCCAGCTCGCGAACCTTAGCAATTACTTGCTCAAGTTGCGGTTCGCTCAACATCCCCGCTTCTGCAAACAAGATCACCTGTTCACGGAAAATCATCAACGTCGGGATGGAACGAATCTGGAAATGCCCAGCCAACTCCTGCTCTTCCTCGGTATTCACTTTCGCAAACACGATGTCAGTATGATTGTCAGACACTTTCTCAAAAATGGGGGCAAAAGACCGGCACGGTCCGCACCAAGGTGCCCAGAAATCAATGACCAAGATGTCATTGGTGGTGATGGTTTCTTCAAAATCCTGCGCGGTCATTTCCATAGTTGCCATCGCATAGCTCCTGTATATAACAATAAAAAACTGGGCTACTCCACTGCTGCATCGCCCCAACGGGGTAACAACGCATGAGAAATACCCAAATGATCCAGTACCCGCGCCACCATGAAATCAACCAATTCCTGCACGGATGTCGGGCGTTGATAAAAGCCCGGATTGGCGGGCATGATAATAACCCCCATCCGCGCCAGTTTCAGCATGTTTTCCAGATGAATCTCAGAAAACGGGGTTTCGCGCACCACCAAAATCAGCTTTTTGCGCTCTTTCAAACACACATCCGCCGCACGTTCAATCAAATTGCGGCTGCTACCACACGCAATCGCTGACAATGTACCCGTGGTGCATGGGCAAACCACCGTCGCATCCGCCACTCCGCTACCACTGGCAATCGGTGCAGCCCATTGTTCGCGCTCAAACACCTGCAACTGCCCCGGCGCTGCGCCGTACAATGCGCTGAAATAGATTTGAAGCTCGCTGGCTCGCCCCGGCAAACGGTGCTCGGTTTCCATGTTCACCACCACCTGCGCGGGGCGTGACAACAGCAAATACACCCGATGCCCGTGTTGCAGCAAAAACTCCAGCAACCGCAAGCCGTATTGCGCACCCGATGCGCCTGTCATAATCAACGTAATGGTCAAAAGCGTTCTCTTAACTCGCCAACAAGGTTAATAGCTTGTCATGAATCCCACCGAAACCGCCATTACTCATAACCAGAACATGGTCTCCCGCTTGCGCCAATTGCGCCACGGTTGCCGCCAAAGCATCAATATCACCCCATTCCGGTAACTGATAAATAAACGCATAATCCGCCACTTGCAAAGCGGCAGCCACCGCCGCCCCATGCGTCCCCATGCGCATGGTGTTGGAACGCGGTTCCAGCAACGCAATAATCCGCGCATTACCCACTTTCGCCCGCAAACCCGCCAACGTCGTGGTAATCGCCGTCGGATGATGCGCGAAATCGTCATAAACCGTCACGCCACGCACCGTACCGCGCACTTGCATCCGCCGTTTCACCCCTTGGAATTCAGCCAAACCCGCAATCGCATGTTCCGCCGGAACGCCCGCATGACGCGCCGCCGCAATCGCCGCCAACGCATTATTGACGTTGTGTTCGCCCAGCAAATCCCAACGCACCACGCCTTGTTCCACCCCTTGGCAAAACACGCGGAATTCGCTGCCATCGGCTTGCAAATAGTCTGCCCGCCAATCGCCATCCGCAAACGTTTCCACCGGCGTCCAGCACCCCATCGCCAGCGTGTTGCTCAGATTCGCATCTTGCGCATTCACCACCGCCAAACCACTGCCCGGCACGGTACGCATTAAATGGTGAAATTGGGTTTTAATCGCCTGTACATCGGGGAAAATATCGGCGTGATCGTATTCCAAATTATTCAGAATCACGGTACGCGGGTGGTAATGCACAAACTTAGAACGCTTATCGAAAAACGCGGTATCGTATTCATCGGCTTCCACCACAAAAAACGGCGAATCCCCCAAGCGAGCCGACACGCCGAAATTTTGCGGCACACCACCGATGAGAAACCCCGGCTTTAACCCTGCATATTCCAAAATCCAAGCCAGCATACTCGCCGTCGTGGTTTTCCCGTGCGTACCCGCCACCGCCAACACCCAACGTTCCCGCAGGATATGTTCACCCAACCATTGTGGGCCAGAGGTATACGGCAAATTGTGATCCAACATATGCTCCACCACATCCAAACCGCGCCGCATCACATTGCCCACCACAATGGCATCGGCATCAGCGGGGAAATCCTGCGCTTGATAACCTTGCAAAATATCGACACCCTGCTCTGCCAGCATCGTGCTCATCGGCGGATAAACATTGGTATCCGCCCCCGTCACTTCATGCCCTTGTGCGCGTGCCAACAGCGCAATGCCGCCCATAAACGTACCGCAAATGCCCAAAATGTGAATTTTCATGCGTATTTGTTAACCTTAGCTCATGTGATTGCGCACAGCTTCTTCCAAAGGAATCGGTTTGGAAATGCCGTAACCTTGCCCGTAGTCTACACCAATCTCGCGCAATATCTGAATGACACGCTCATTTTCGACGTACTCCGCAATCACCTGTAAGCCCATTAAATGCCCTACCTGATTCACCGACTGTACCATTGCGTATGCCACATCATCATTGATAATGTCTTTAATAAAACTGCCATCAATCTTCAGGTAATCCACCGGCAAGGATTTTAAATACCCGAACGAACTCACTCCAGTACCGAAATCATCCAACGAAAAACTGCACCCTAAATTCTTCAACGTTTGGATGAACCGGACTTTCTCAAATTTGTGTTGGAAGAGATTAAGGT
>JBEUIR010000059.1:7985-10637 GCA_040415395.1 Candidatus Thiothrix namsaraevi | reverse complement strand
TGACACGCCGCTTCAAACAATTTCGCGGTTTTGGAATGAATCACTTCCATGTAACGTGCTTCGGAGGTGTCGGGATCGTGGCAGTTAAGCAACTGCAATACTTCGCCTTCGGCAATCACATTGGTGGTGGTGGAGAGAATTTCCATCACGCGCATACTGCCCACGTCCACCATCATTTCAAACGAGCGCGAATACAGAAAATCGCCGACCAGTACGGCGGCTTGATTGCCCCAGACGTTGTTGGCAGTTTCCTTGCCACGCCGCATATCAGACTCGTCCACCACGTCGTCATGTAGCAGGGTGGCGGTGTGGATAAATTCCACAATCGCGGCAATATCCACATGCCGTTCCCCCTGATAACCACAGGCACGTGCCACCAGCAGCGCGAGTAACGGGCGCAGGCGTTTACCCCCGCTGCCAATAATATAATGGCTGAGTTGGTTGATAAGCACGACATCGGAATGCAGGCGACGCTGGATTAAAGCATTGACTGCCTGCATGTCAGCATCGGCAAGTTGGCGAATTGTATTGAAATCCATGATTATGCAGGCTGCGGTAAAGCTCCGAATGCTAGGAAGCCCCCCCCGCTATGTCAAGCGATACGCGCAACTCCTTGAAATATTTTATTTCGCGTTTGACCTGAAGGGGTACAAGCAGTATAATCCTGCGGCTCTTTAACAGGACATTTTTTGGAGAATCGACAATCATGTATGCGGTCATCGTAACGGGCGGTAAACAGTACCGCGTCGCTCAGGGCGACAGCATCTTCGTTGAAAAACTGGATGTAGTAGAAGGCGCAGACATTGATTTCGATAATGTCCTGATGGTCGGGGAAGGTGACACCGTGCAAATCGGCGCACCTTACGTTGCAGGCGCGAAAGTAACTGCAAACGTTGTGGCCCAGACTCGCGGCGTCAAAGTGCGGATCATGAAATTCCGCCGCCGTAAGCACCATCAGAAATGTACTGGTCATCGCCAGTACCTGACACAAATCGAAATCACTGGCATTTCAGCAGCGTAAGGGGAGACAGCAATGGCACACAAAAAGGCAGGCGGTAGTACCCGCAACGGTCGCGATTCAGAATCGAAACGACTTGGCGTTAAGCGCTTTGGTGGTCAATTCGTTCTGGCTGGTAACATTCTGGTACGTCAGCGTGGTACACGCTTCCACGCTGGTGACAACGTAGGTATTGGCAAAGACCATACCTTGTTCGCCAAAGCAGACGGCGTAGTGGTTTTCAAGCAAAAAGGCGCTGAAAACCGTAAGTTTGTAAGCATCCAACCTGTTGAAGGTTGCTCTGCTTAAAAACTTCCGTCTTCGGACGATTTGCGTAAAAGCCCCGCCTGTCGGGGCTTTTCGCGTGTTATGATCAAGTCATGAAAAGTATCCCGCACCCCATTCAATATCAAGGCAGTAAGCGCAATTTAGCAGCCGCGATTCTTGGTTATTTCCCCAAGGATGTGGATTGCTTGATTGAACCCTTTGCGGGTTCGGCAGCGATCAGTATTGCGGCGGCGGCACGTCAATTGGCGGCGCGTTATGTGATTAATGATGTCAACAAACCGTTAGTAGAATTGCTGCGTTTGATGGTGGAGCAACCAACAGAAACGGCTGATTATTACGAGCAGATTTGGAATGGGCAGCTCTCAGAGGATAGTCCGAGCCATTATTATCAGATGCGAGATGCCTTTAACCGCAGCCAAGACCCCCGTCTTTTCCTGTATTTGTTAGCGCGTTGTGTCAAAGGTGCGGTGCGTTACAATGCTGATGGGATGTTCAATCAAAGTCCAGATAAGCGTCGTAAAGGCACTCGCCCCGCGACGATGCGTAACAATATTTTCGGGGTGTCTGCCTTGTTGCAAGGTAAAAGTGCCTTTTCAGCACTGGATTACCGTGATGTGCTGAGAACGGCTACGACCGATGATCTCGTGTACATGGATCCGCCTTATCAGGGCGTTTGCGGTGAACACGATTCGCGCTACTTGTCCGGTATTGATCACCGTGAATTTGTATCGGCACTGGAAAGCTTGAATGAACGGGGTATCGCTTACGTCGTCAGTTATGATGGACGCAGGGGTGATAAAGCATTTGGTGAATTGCTGCCTAGTTATCTGGAGTTGTCGCGTATTGAATTGTTAGCAGGGCGTTCTAGCCAATCGACTTTGCTGGGACGCGCTGAGATGACGTATGAATCGTTGTATTTGTCACCTGTTTTAGTGCAGAAGCGGACATTGCCTGCTTTACGGAGTCATGCTATTCCCATACAGCCACACTATGTGCCTGAGGCTAATGCGCTCTATGCCTGAAGTGTCAGCCGCATTATTGGAGTTGTGCCGCGCCGTAACAGCCAAACGTCCTAAAACGGTGATTGATCATATTTTGGCGCATGGCTTTATCACGACCGAAGCGCTGAAAGATGTTTACGGCTATAACCATCCACCTCGCGCCGTGCGGGATGTACGTGAAAATGGCATTCCATTGGAAACGTTTCGGGTAACGGGTTCGGATGGGCGTAAGATTGCGGCTTATCGCTTTGGTGAATTGAGCGGCTTAACGGTCAGGAAATTATCGGGGCGCACGGGTCTGTCCAAGCGCCTCAAAGAGGCTTTGATTACCAAGTACGGTTGCCAGTGTTTCATCTATCTGGAAGT
>JBEUIR010000059.1:0-7885 GCA_040415395.1 Candidatus Thiothrix namsaraevi | reverse complement strand
GTAAAGATAAGCAGGTTTGCCTGACCTGTTACTGGGCTTTCCCAGAAAATTATACCCATGTGGCAACGTGCCACAGTCGTCGTATTGACCTTGTTTGGCAAGGGGATGAAGTGGCAGTTTATGAAAAATTGAAAGCAGCCGCTTCTGAGCTTGGTAAAGAAGTCCCTGAGTTTGTTAAAGAAGTGCTTGAGCGGGAAGCCAAGTTACTGGGATAGGATTTATGCAGTTTGTTGATGAAGTAGTAATCCGCGTGAAAGCGGGTGATGGTGGCAATGGTTGCGTGAGCTTCCGCCGCGAAAAGTACATCGAATTCGGTGGCCCCAACGGTGGCGATGGTGGCGACGGTGGCGATGTGTATCTGGTTGCCGAGCGCAATTTGAATACGCTGATTGATTTCCGTCACCAGCGTTATTACGAAGCGCAGCGCGGTGAAAACGGCGCGGGCAATAATATGACCGGCAGGCGTGGCGATGATCAAGAAATCAGCGTTCCGGTCGGCACGGTGGCTTACGATGAAGAAACCGGCGAAATGATCGGCGATTTGATCGAACCCGGTCAACGCTTGCTGGTGGCAAAAGGCGGTTGGCATGGCTTGGGTAACTTGCGTTACAAGAGCTCAATCAACCGTGCACCGCGTCAATCGAAGCCGGGGACGGTGGGTGAATTGCGCGTGTTGCGCATGGAGCTGAAGTTGCTGGCGGATGTGGGTTTGCTGGGTTTGCCGAATGCGGGCAAATCGACGTTGATTAGTGCGGTGTCGTCGGCGCGTCCGAAAGTCGCCGATTACCCGTTCACCACGCTGTACCCGAATTTGGGTGTGGTCAGTGTTGGCGTGACGCAAAGTTTTGTAATGGCAGATATTCCCGGTTTGATCGAAGGGGCTGCGGAAGGCGCAGGTCTTGGCATCCAATTCCTGCGGCATTTATCGCGTACCAGTTTATTGCTGCACGTGGTGGACGTCGCGCCGATGGCGGAGGAAAATGAGCCAGTGCGTGCGGTGCGTACCATCGAAGGCGAGTTGGAGCAATACAGCGAAGAGCTGGCGAATTACCCGCGTTGGTTGGTGTTGAATAAGATCGACTTGTTGCCACCAGAAGAACGCGCTGCCCGTTGTCAGGAAATTGTGGATGCACTCGGTTGGACGGGGCGCGTTTTCCAAATTTCCGCCGCGACCAGTGCAGGCACGCAAGACCTGTGTTTCCACATTATGCAGTATTTGGACGAACATGCAGACCACTCGAACTGAATTTATGCCCAAGACCCAGCGTTGGGTCGTCAAGATTGGCAGCGCCCTGCTTACCCGCGATGGTGAAGGCTTGGATCGCGAAGCACTGGCAGATTGGGCGGGGCAAATGGCTCGCTTACATAAATCTGGCGTGGAAATCGTGTTGGTGTCTTCGGGTGCAGTCGCCGAAGGCATGAGTCGCATGGGTTGGAAAACCAAGCCCAAAGCCTTGTTTGAAAAGCAGGCGGCGGCAGCGATTGGGCAAATGAGCTTGATTCATGCTTACGAGATGGTGTTCCAGCAACACGGTTTCCACGCCGCGCAAGTGTTGCTCACGCATGATGACCTCGCCAATCGCCGCCGTTACCTCAATGCGCGTAGTACCTTGACCACGTTGATTGACCTCAAGGTGATTCCGGTGATCAATGAGAATGACACAGTAGCGTTTGAGGAAATTCGCCTCGGTGACAACGATACGCTGGGCGCAATGGTGGCGAATTTGGTGGAGGCGGATGTGCTGGTGATTCTCACTGACCAATCCGGCTTGTATGACAAAGACCCGCGTAAGTTTGCGGATGCACAGATGATTGTTGAGGGGCGAGCCAACAATCCCGATTACGTGGAGTTTGCCGGTGGGGCAGGCACGCTGATTGGCAGTGGCGGAATGCGTACCAAGGTCATTGCTGCGCAACGGGCAGCGCGTTCGGGCTGTGCGACGGTGATTGCTTCCGGGCGTGAACCGCTGGTGTTGGAGCGGCTGCGCACGGGTGAATTGTTAGGCACGCTGTTATTGCCGGATGCGGCACCGATTGCGGCACGTAAACAGTGGATTGCGGGGCAATTGGCAGCCAAAGGCACGTTGTGGCTTGATGCTGGGGCGGCAGAAGCCGTCCTCAAAACGGGAAAAAGCTTGCTACCCGTGGGGGTGACGCGGGTGGAAGGCGTGTTTGACCGGGGTGAGGTGGTGAGTTGCGTCACCGATGACGGGCGCTTGATTGCCAAGGGATTGGTGAATTATTCGAGTGAAGAAGCGAACCGGATTAAACGTCAGCCGAGCAAATCCATTGAGCAAGTACTAGGCTATGTGGACGCGCTGGAGTTAATTCATCGTGATAATTTAGTGCTGCTATAGTGAAAAGCTTGCTTTAGTCGGATTTTATTGTGGTGTGCGCTGTCTCTGGGATATGTTCTGGCAGCCTGGTGTGTAAAGGAAATCAATGATGGATAGCGAGCGTTACAATATTCAAGTGTCGGTGGAATCCCATTTCATCGAAAAAGAGTCTAACCCGGAGCAGTCGCGTTACGTGTTTGCGTACACGGTGACGATTGTGAATCAAGGCAGTATCCCTGCAAAATTGTTAACCCGGCATTGGGTGATTTCTGATGCGGATGGGCGAACCCAGGAAGTACGCGGTGAGGGTGTCGTCGGTGAGCAACCTTATCTGCAACCGGGGGAAGGGTTTCGTTATACCAGTGGCACGATTTTGGATACACCATTGGGGGTGATGCAGGGTGCTTATCAAATGTTGGCCGATGATGGTGAGCATTTTGACGCAATTATTGCCCCGTTTCGTTTGGTCGATCCGCGCGTTTTGCATTAAATCTTCTCGATATTACCACTCGTCATACCCCGCTAGACATGCCTGAAAACGGCGGGGTATAGTGAAAATAGATTTCTTCTATAGTGTCTATAAAAACAAAAAGTGGTAACAATGAAAACCCCAAGCAAATCAAACCAAGTCAGTGGTCTGGTAGCGCTGTCTGTGCTGTGCGGTGCAGCATTACACAGTGAGTCGGCGGAAGCGGCTGTTTACACTTACGTCGATAAAGATGGTACTCGTTGGTTAACCAATACGCCGAAAAAAGGCAATAAATATAAATTAGTCGCTAAATACGGTTCGCCACAAAAAAAAGCACCTAAGTCTGCGCCAGTTCAAGCTGCGTCAAATTATAATGCAACAGTGCCTGTTAGTATGAGCAGTTCCAGAGGGCATTGTGGGGCGCAAAATGCCGCACAGTTAGAACGCAAAATGTTGCCGCATCTGGATTCTATCCGTACTCATGCACGTGCTTACGGTGTGGATGAGCGGTTGGTAATTGCAGTGATGAAGCAAGAATCGTGCTTTAACCCCGGTGCGCGTTCGCGGGTGGGGGCGATGGGTTTAATGCAATTAATGCCCGGCACTGCGGATATGATGGGTGTCGCTAACGCTTGGGACCCGCATCAGAATATCCAAGGTGGGGTGAAATATTTGGCCGAACAATTGCGCACGTTCAATGGGAATGTGGCGTTGGCATTAGCGGCTTATAATGCAGGCCCCGGAGCAGTGCGTAAGCATAAAGGTATTCCGCCTTATAACGAAACCCAAAATTATGTGGCGAAAATCATGCGTGATTACCGGGGGGCGCAAGCACACCCCGTTCAGCAAGTGCAGGCAGCCCCACAAGCGGTGGGTTATCAACGCAATGCCAGCATACCGGCGGGTATTTCACGTGGGCAAGGGTGGGCGAAACCAGTCCAAGATTTCACGGTTTTCAGAGGTTTACCGTAACTGGGTAAGCGTGCGGCTTCTTTTTGCATCGCAGTGGTCTGCACAGACTGGCAACAATGAAACGCGAAGTGTATGCTTTGACGTTTGATTTTGACCTGTGGAGATAAGCAATGTCGATGTCTGACCGCGATGGCCTGATCTGGCTGGACGGCGAAATGGTGCCTTGGCGCGAAGCCAAAACCCACGTCTTAACCCATACCCTGCATTACGGCATGGGCGTTTTTGAAGGTGTGCGGGCGTATAAGACTGACCAAGGCACGGCGATTTTCCGCTTGCAAGATCACACGGATCGCCTGTTTAATTCCGCCAAAATCATGCGGATGCCGATGCCATTCAGCAAAGAACAGTTGAATGATGCGCAACGTGCGGCAGTGCGTGAAAACAATCTGGATTCTGCCTACATTCGCCCGATGTGTTTCTACGGTTCGGAAGGCATGGGTTTGCGTGCTGATAACTTGGAAACCCACGCCATGGTCGCCGCTTGGACATGGGGTGCTTACCTCGGCGCGGAAAACATGGAAAAAGGTATCCGCATCAAGACCTCCTCCTTCAACCGCCATCACGTCAATGTCACCATGTGCAAGGCGAAAGCTAACGGCAACTACATGAACTCCATGCTGGCATTGCGTGAAGCCTTAGATGATGGTTATGACGAAGCACTATTGTTGGATGTGGACGGTTTTGTGTCCGAAGGCAGCGCGGAAAACTTCTTTTTGATCAAAGAAGGTATCTTGTATACCCCGGAACTGACGGCAGCACTGGATGGGATTACCCGTAAAACCGTGATCACACTGGCGCGTGATCTGGGCTATGAAGTCCGCGAAAAGCGCATTTCCCGTGACGAAGTGTATGGGGCGGATGAAGCTTTCTTTACCGGCACAGCGGCGGAAGTCACCCCGATTCGTGAGCTGGATCGTCGTGCGATTGGCGCTGGCTCACGTGGCCCGATTACCGCGCAATTGCAAGCCCTGTATTTGGATATTGTGCACGGTCGCTCTGACAAATACCGTTATTGGCTGACCCTTGTGTAACGGATACTGAACTGATCACGTTGGAGGTTGTATGTCTGCGCCGAGCCTTGCTGATTACAAACGTTTGAATGATACCCGCGAAGTGGTGGTGAAACGTCAGGATTTGCCCTTGAGCTGCCCCACGGATGCGACGGCGTTGTGGTGCTCGCACCCGCGTGTGTCGCTGGCGATTGAAGCCAGTGCGGATAAAACCGTGCGCTGCCCGTATTGCGGTACGCTTTACCGTTTGATCGACTAAACGCTATGGCGTTTTCCCCCCAACGTTGCCTGATCGTCGGCCCTTCGTGGGTCGGCGATATGGTGATGGCGCAAAGCCTGTTCATGGCACTCAAACAGCGTTTCCCCGATTTGCAGATTGATGTGCTTGCACCCGCGTGGAGCAAGTCGATTTTGGCAGCAATGCCTGAAGTGCGTGCGGCAATTGAGATGCCGTTGCAGCATGGCGAATTGGCACTGGGGAAACGTTACCAGCTTGGCAAATCCTTGCGGGCGAGTGCGTATGATTGGGCGATTGTGTTGCCGCGTTCGCTGAAAGCCGCACTGGTGCCGTTTTGGGCAAAGATTCCAGTACGCACGGGGTTTAAGGGGGAAGTGCGTTACGGCTTGCTGAATGATATTCGCCCGCTGGATAAAACGGTGTTGACGATGACAGTGCAGCGGTTTGTGGCGTTGGGCTTGCCGAAGGATGCTAGGTTGCCGCCGGAAATTCAGCAGCCGCGTTTGGTTGTTGCGACGGAAAGAACCTCACCCCCTAACCCCCTCTCCTTGACAGGAGAGGGGGAACAAGAGCGGGATTTTTCTTTCTCCCCCTCTCCTGTCAAGGAGAGGGGGGTGGGGGGTGAGGTTCTTCTAGCCCTCTGCCCCGGTGCAGAATACGGTGCTGCCAAACGCTGGCCTGCCGACTATTACGCCGTCGTTGCCCAGCATTACATCGCGCAAGGCGGGCAAGTTATCCTACTCGGCTCTGCCAAAGATGCCCCTGTCACCGCGCAAATTGCCGCCGCTGTGAATTCCCCCGCTTGCCAAGACCTTGCAGGCAAAACCAGCATTCAGGATGTACTGGAACTGCTCGCCCAAGCCGATCAGGTAGTCAGCAATGACTCCGGTTTGATGCACGTTGCTGCCGCCGTCGACACGCCCGTGATTGCCGTGTATGGCTCTTCCGACCCCACCTATACCCCGCCTTTGAGTGACAAAGCAAAAATTCTCACCCTTGGGTTGTCGTGCAGCCCGTGTTTCAAGCGCGAATGCCCGCTCCAACATTTGGATTGCCTCAAAAAAATTCGACCCGAACAAGTCATTTCCTTGCTATAAAGCAACTAATCACATAACAAAACCCGCTATGCTGTACCGCAGCAATTTTTCTTTTGAATAGGTGTATGTATGGAACTCGAACAACTCAAAGTGCGTGGTTTTTTGGCAAAATGTTCGCCTTTGAAAGAGTTACCAGCAGAGTGGTTGGATAAGCTTGCACAGAGCGTTACATGCAAATGTTCTGCCGCTGGTGATGCCGTTTTGACCATTGGCGAACAGAATGATCATGTGCTGCTCATTCGCCGGGGTGTCGTTGATGTGTGTCTGGAAAACGGGGATGTGTACGGGCGTTTTAGCAAGGGTGACTGGGTGGGCTATCGTTCCGTGCTGCGTGGCGGTGTGGTCAGTATGAATGTGATGGCCTTGGAAGACAGCTTGTTCTTCGCCATTCCTGCCCCTCTGTTTTTAGAGTTGGTGGGTAGCGTTGAGCGTGTTTCCAGATACTTCTCTGATCGCAAGCAAGAGCGGTTGCGCAGTGCGCTACAAGAAATCCGTGGCAATGACGGCTTGGCGTTAGTTGCCATGCACGTGCGTGATTTGATGAAGCTGCCAATGCTGGTGGGTAAAAGCGATAGCATTCAGCAAGTGGCGCAACAGATGAACGAATTCAATACCCAAACCGTGATGGTCACAGGCGATGATGGCGGTTTGTGCGGCATTGTCACCGACGTGGATTTCCGTAAGCGCGTGGTGGCAGAAGGGCGCAGCATCCATTTGCCGATTGCTGACATTATGACGCTGAACCCGCTGACCCTGACCCCGCGTGATCAGGCTTCCGAAGCCTTATTGCTGATGTCGCGCCGTAATATCCGCCATTTGCCGGTGGTGGAAGGCAATGACGTGGTAGGTGTGTTATCCGCCAGCGATTTGTTACGCACCCAAAGCAGCAGCGCGGTGTATTTGGTCGGGGATATTTTCGCGGCGCAAGACGTGGCGCGGTTGGTGGAATTGAGCAAGAGTTTGCCGAAACTGTTAGTCAGTTTGGTGAAACAACATTTGCCTGCCAATGATATTGGGCAATCCATCACCTCCATCGGGCAGGCGCTTGCGCGGCGTTTATTGGTGATGGCAGAAGAAAAATTCGGCGCACCACCCGTGCCGTATGCGTTTATCGTGGCAGGTTCGATGGCGCGGCGTGAACAGACTGCGCATTCTGACCAGGATAACGGCATGATTTTGTCGGATGATTACAATGAGGCGCAACACGGCGAGTATTTCCGGCAGATAGCGAAATACGTGAGCGACGGGTTGGATGCGTGCGGCTATATTTACTGCCCCGGCAATGTGATGGCGACCAATGATCAGTGGCGGCAACCGTTGGCGGTGTGGCGTGGCTATTTTGATACGTGGATCACTAAGCCAGAACCGATGGCGTTAATGTATGCCAGTATTTTCTTCGACCTGCGCTGCTTGCACGGCGACGCCAGTTTGCTGAGCCGTTTGCTGGAAGAAATCCTCAGCAAAACCAAAGCCAGTACCCTGTTCCAAGCGTTTATGGCGGGCAATGCCTTGAGTCACAAACCGCCGCTTGGTTTCTTCCGTGGTTTCGTGCTCGATAAAGACAGCAAAGACAGCAGTGCTGAAAAAGGCATGGATATGAAGAAACGCGGGGTTGTGCCGGTGATCGACATGGCGCGGCTGTATGCGTTGGCAGCAGGGCTTGCGCCGATCAATACGTGGGAACGGCTGGAAGCGATTGCGGAAGCGGGGACGATCACCCGTTCTACCGTGGAAGACCTGCGCGATGCTTTCGAGTTCATCAG
>JBEUIR010000058.1:7513-10664 GCA_040415395.1 Candidatus Thiothrix namsaraevi | reverse complement strand
ATCCGACTTAAGCAGGCTAATTTGTCCAAAAACAAAACAAATAGATCAAATTATAATCGAAACCAATCACTGATCTGTCGATCGCCCACGTAACTTCGCTATCGACAATAGGTTCAAAAAACAAGCAAGGCTAACCTTGATAAACAAAAACTTAACGTAGACCGCAGGCTCGGCAATAAAATGAATGCATGGCTATGCGCTGGCGCGGCTTGGTAGAAAGCCGCTAAAATACAAACACTCAATGGACACATCAATACTGAATCTTATGGAAAAACCAGCAGCTCACATCCTCTCGCCACACAGTAAGCGCGAAGAAACGTATATCGATGAGCATATCCGCCCGCGCCGTCTACAAGACTACATTGGGCAACCCGTGGTGCGCGAACAAATGGAAATTTTCATTCATGCCGCACGCCACCGGGGGGAAGCGTTGGATCACGTCCTGATTTTTGGTCCACCGGGGCTGGGTAAAACCACGCTCTCCCACATTATAGCGCATGAAATGGGGGCGAACCTGCGGCAAACCTCCGGGCCAGTACTAGAAAAAGCCGGGGATCTGGCTGCTCTGCTGACCAACCTCGAACCTCACGACGTATTATTCATCGACGAGATTCACCGCCTCAGCCCGATGGTAGAAGAGATCCTCTACCCTGCCTTAGAAGACTTCCAGCTCGACATTATGATTGGGGAAGGCCCTGCCGCGCGTTCCATCAAGCTCGACCTCCCGCCCTTCACCTTGGTGGGCGCGACGACCCGTGCAGGTTTGCTTACCTCGCCATTACGGGATCGCTTCGGAATTGTGCAACGCCTAGAGTTTTACAATGTCGATGACCTAGCTTACATCGTGCAACGCGCCGCCAGCATTATTGGGGCAAGCATCGACGTGGGTGGAGCACGTGAAATCGCCCGCCGGTCACGCGGCACGCCCCGTATTGCCAACCGCCTGTTACGGCGGGTGCGCGATTACGTGCAAGTCAAAGGTAATGGCCTGATTGATACCGACATGGCGGATAAAGCCCTCAATATGCTCAATGTGGATAATCAAGGTTTCGACCACATGGATCGCCGCCTGCTGTTAGCTGTCATGGAAAAATTCGACGGCGGTCCCGTGGGGGTCGACAGCTTGGCTGCTGCGATTGGTGAAGAACGTGGCACGATTGAAGATGTCCTCGAACCGTTCCTCATCCAGCAAGGTTTCCTAATGCGCACCCCGCGTGGGCGGGTCGCTACCCGCCATGCTTGGCAACACTTCGGGCTGACTATTCCCGCCCGTCTCAACCTAACCGAAACTCAAGCAGATCAAGAAGGCAGTGGTTTTGACTTATTTGAATGAATTTATCCTCCCGGTACGAGTTTATTACGAAGACACCGATGCCGGAGGCGTGGTGTATCACGCTAATTACCTGCGTTTCATGGAACGCGCACGGACTGAATGGCTGCGCACCTTGGGCTTTGAACAAGACAAATTGGCACAAGAATTGAGTATTGTTTTCGTCGTTGCCGGGCTGGAGATTGCCTACCGTAAACCCGCCCGCTTCAATGATGCCTTATGGGTTAGCGCCAAAATCGACACCATTGGACGCGCCTCACTGGTATTCAAGCAAGAAATTTGGCGGGAAGGCGGCAATAATTCGCGGGAACTCTTGACAACTGCCAGCGTCAAAGTAGTCTGTGTCAGCACGGGCAACTTTCGTTCAACGACAATTCCAACAGTAATCAGGGAACTCCTTCAGTGACAACAGATCTCTCCATACTCAAGCTGATCATGGATGCCAGCTTGGTCGTCAAAATCGTCATGATCTTACTGGTATTAGCGTCGCTACTATCCTGGACATTGATCATGGTCAAATCTAGCACCATTAACAGCACCCAAAGCAGCGTTACCCAGTTTGAAGAACGCTTCTGGAGTGGAGTTTCACTGAACTCCTTGTATGAAGAGTTGTCTCAGAAAACACAGCGGCGTGGGCTGGAGCGTATTTTTTACGACGGCTTTCACGAATACAAACGCGCCCTCAACGTAGACCCGACCTCACGGCTCTCGGTCACGGATTCGGTGCAACGCTCCATGCGGGTTGCCGCCTCTAAAGAGGTCGATGATCTGGAAAGGAATTTAGCATTTCTAGCTACCGTCGGTTCGACCAGCCCGTATATAGGTCTGTTTGGCACAGTGTGGGGAATCATGAACTCGTTTATTTCACTCGGACAAATGCAGCAAGCGACGCTAGCCGTGGTTGCACCCGGTATTGCTGAAGCGCTGATTGCTACCGCCATTGGCTTGTTTGCGGCAATTCCGGCAGTCATTGCCTACAACCGCTTTAGTGACAAAATCGACCGTTTGCTGGTGAGTTATGACAATTTCCGTGAAGAATTTACCGCGCTGCTAGAGCGCCATGCCAGCACGCAAAGGAAACCGGCATGAGCAGCGCCCGTCGCCGCCGTAAAATCATGGCAGAAATGAACGTGGTTCCCTACATCGACGTGATGTTGGTGCTACTGGTTATCTTCATGGTCACAGCCCCCATTATGCAAACCGGCGTAACTGTCGATGCGCCCGATGCTCAGGCTGAACCGCTGGATGCGAACAACCAGCAAGAACCCTTGACCATATCCGTTGATGCCAGTGGACGGTTATTTCTGGATGATGGCTCGGAAGTACCCGCTGCCAACGTCACCACTTACGTGAGCAGCCAATTGGATGCCAAAGCCGAACGCCCCGTATACGTCAAAGCCGACAGCACGGTCGAATACCGGCATTTAATGAACGCGATGGTCGCCGTTCAACAAGCGGGGGCAAAAAAAATTGGCTTAATGGCTGACCCGGCACCGCCCGACCAACCGTAAGCAGATCTGAGAAGGGCTACACGATCATGTTTAAAGAAATACGTAATAAACCACAAGCACTCTTCTGGGCCATTGTGCTGCACGTCCTGATCGTCGCGGTGTTATTGCTCAGCTTTCAATTCACTGACCGCCCGGAAACCACGGAAAGTACCGCCGTCGAAGTCACCCTGCCCGACGCACCACTTCCCCCGGAAGAAAAACCCAATACCAGCGAACCGGAACGCACCGCGTTAACGGCGACAGAAGACACCTCCCCCGCGAAACCCGAACCAGCCAAGGCTGATGCGGAAGCGGAAGCGGAAGCGGAAGC
>JBEUIR010000058.1:0-7413 GCA_040415395.1 Candidatus Thiothrix namsaraevi | reverse complement strand
CGGCGACTGCTGCGGCACAAGCCAAACAGCAAGCCGATGCGCAACGCAAAGCACTGGCAGAAACCAAAGCCAAAGAAGCGGCACGCGAAAAAGCAGACGCTGATAAAGCTGCAAAAGCCAAAGAAGCGGCACGTCAGGAAGCGTCTGCCGAAGAACGCGCCAAAGCGGAAGCACGCCGCCGCGCCGAAGCCAGAGCGGAAGCTCGCCGCCAAGACCTAGCCGCTGAAAAAGAAGCCGAACGCAAACAAGCCAATGCTGCCAACAAAGCCAAGGCAGAAGCCGAGGCAAAAGCACTGGCAGAAAAGAAAGCCCGTGAAAAAGCCAAAGCTGACGCTGCTGCTGAAGCAAAAGCCGAAGCGAAAGCAGAAGCGGCTGCTGAAGCGAAAGCCAAAGAAAAAGCCGAAGCAGCAGCCAAAGCCAAATCCGAGGCAAAAGCCGAAGCGGCTGCTGAAGCAAAAGCAGCAGAAAAAGCCAAAGCCGCCGCTGCGGAAAAAGCAGAAGCCGAAGCAGCAGCCAAAGCCAAGTCCGAAGCGCTTGCCCGCAAAAAAGCGGAAGCAGAAGAAGCGCAACTGGCTGCCGACCGTGAACGCTGGAAAGCTGCCGAAGCCAAACGCAAAGCGGCTGAAGAAGACGCCCGCCGTGCTGCCGCAGCCGCAGCCGCTGGCCCTAGCAACAGTGAATTAAGCGCTGCCCGCGCCGCCTGGAAAGCCGCTGTCAACCGCAAAATCAAAGGCAACTGGAACAAACCCGGCGAACGCTTTGGTATGTCTGCCACTATTCGTCTAGGCATTAGCCCTTCGGGGGGTATCCAGCGTTTCACCTTGTCGTGCGATGGCAGCACCGCGTTTTGCGAGTCGATAAAAGCAGCGGTACACCGTTCCGACCCGTTTCCACGTCCCGAATACAAAGAACTGTACAACGATACTCACGTTATCACGATGGATTAACAGCAATGCACATGAAAACAACCTTACTCGCATCTGTCCTGCTCGTCACAGGACTTGGCTTACCTGTCACCCTAACGGCTGAAGAGTTACACTCGCGCATTGACATTGATGCCACTGCCGGTGAAACCAGCATCATTGTGACGCCTTTCAGCCCGCTATCCAAAGTCGTCGAAGCCGACCTGCAACGCAGCGGGCGTTTCGCGCTGATGGATCCGGCACGGGCAGGCGGTAATTTCTCCCCCGACGCTTTGCGTGCAACTGGAGCAGAATACGCCGTGGTCGGCAGTCACAGCGGTGATATGAATCTCCAACTGGTCAATCTGCGCAGCGGTCAAGTGGTCGGTGCTTTTCGCATTCCCCCGCACCCGAATGAACGCCGTATGGCACACAAAGCCGCCGACTTAGTGTTTGAAAAACTCACTGGCGTAAAAGGCGCATTCGACACTCGTATTGCTTACGTTTCCGCCAGCGGGCCTGCCAAAAACCAAACCTATCAGTTGATCGTATCGGATGCGGACGGTTTCAACCCCCGCACCATCGTGTCTTCGCGCAAACCGGTGATGTCCCCCAGTTGGTCGCCGGATGGCAGACAAGTGGCGTATGTTTCCTATGAAACCGGTCGCCCCGTGGTCTATGCGCAAGATTTAGCATCGGGTGGCAAGCGCACCATTTCTGACCCGAACCGCTCCAGCATTTCCCCGTCTTGGTCGCCGGACGGACGCTCGATTGCTTACAGTGTTGCCGAACGCGGCAATTACAATATCGTGGTCAGCGGCGCGAATGGCAGCGGCGCACGTCAAATTACCAACACACGCGGCATTAACGCCGAGCCGCAATGGGCAGACAGCAATACCATCGTATTCACGTCTGACCGTAGCGGGCAACCCCAATTGTATAAAACGACAGCCAGTGGCGGCGGTGAAAGCCGGATGTCATTCAGCGGCGGCTACAATGCCGGGGCAAGCATTGCAGGCAACAGTGTCGCGATGGTAAAGCAAAGCGGCGGCACATCCAGCATCACCATTATGGATGCAGCCACCAAACAGGAACGCACCATTTCACGCGGAACCCAAGACGATTCCCCTGCCATCTCCCCCAATGGCATGATGGTGTTGTATGCGACGGATGCCGGTGGGCGTAATTCCCTCGCGGTCGCCAGTGACAATGGCAAAGCCCACCAAAGCCTGTATTCACAGGCGGGCGATGTACGCGACCCCGCATGGTCGCCCTATCTTGATTAATGAATAGCGAGATGAGTGTTATGAAAATGAAAGCATTGGTTTTTTCAGTCCTGATGGCAGCACTGAGCGTAACCGGTTGTCAACAAGTCCCGCCAAACGCTGACGGCACTGCGGGTGGTGGTTACGGTACGGGCGGCACTGCGGGCGGTGGTTACGGCACGGGTGGCACTGCGGGTGGTGGTTACGGCACGGGTGGCACTGCGGGTGGTGGCTACGGCACGGGTTCAGGTCAATACACCCCGGCAGAGCTGCGTAACCCCAACAGCATTCTGGCGCAACGGGTCATTTATTTCGACCTCGACCGTTCAGACATCAAGCCGGAATACATGAACGTCCTCAATGCTCATGCCTCCTTGCTGACGGCTTATCCTAATCTGCGGGTACGTCTGGAAGGCCATGCGGATGAGCGCGGCTCACGTGATTACAACGTTGCTTTGTCTGAGCGCCGGGGTTATTCCGTACTCGATTACATGCAGGTCAAAGGCACCAGCAGCAACCAGATGGAAGTCATCGGTTATGGCGAAGAAGTTCCGGCAGTTTTCGGGCATAATGAGGCAGCGTGGAGCAAAAACCGCCGCGTCGAAATCAAATATGCCGGAGAATAATATATGAAAAACCAGCTAAACCGCAGCGTCCTTGGCGCTGTGGTCGCCACCCTACTGGCAGTTGCCCCTGTGGGGGCAGCACCGCTATCGGATGAGGCTGCGGTGCAATTACTGCAACGGGTCAATGAGTTGGAGCAGGAATTGCGCAACCTGCGCGGTGATAATGAAAAACTGCAAAACGAGTTGAACATTGTGCGGAAAAGTCAGGAAGACACTTTCCAGCGTGTCGATGAGCGTATCGAGAAACTGCAAGACAAAACCCCGGACACTGCGGATAAAACCGAAGCTACGCCAGATACCGTACCCAGCAAAGTTCTCGATAATGCCGATGTAGCCGCACTCAAAGCCAAAGACACGGTGATTGACACTGCCGATAAAGCCACCAAAACCGACCCTAACGGTTTCTACAGCTACGGCACTAACAAGTCAGATGACAAAAATCGACCGACTAATGACGCTACCGACACCAAGGTTGGCAGTCCGGCTGAAAAAACGGCAGCACTACCCGACGCAACCAAAGCGCCGGACAACGCCACAACCGCAGGCAAAACTCCCTTACCTGAGCAAGAAGAACGGTCAGTCTATGACAACGCCTTCAAAACCTTGCTGCAAGACCCTAAAGAAGCCGTGCCGGAATTCCGTGGCTTCCTCAAGGATTACCCCAAAAGCCCGCTAGCGGCGAGTGCCCAATATTGGGTAGGCGAAGCCCTGTATGCTGAAAAAGACTACAAAGGCGCAATTGAAGAGTTTTTAGTGGTACTCAAGGAACACAAGGGCAGTGACAAAGCCCCCGATGCCGCACTCAAACTCGGCTACAGTTTCTACGAACTCAAAGACTGGGAAAAAGCCCGTAAAACGCTGCAAGACGTGATCAGCTTCTTCCCTGATAACGCTGAAACCCGCAAGCTGGCACAAGAACGGCTTGATAAAATGAAGGCTGAGGGGCATTAAGCCCCTCTTTTTTTAATCAGACTGACAGCTTCTCCTGCAAAATTGCGTATCTTTGCATATAGTTATCTGGCAAGGATGACTATTAAATAACAGCGGAGATACGCATGTTCGGCAAAAAAAGCCCAAAACCAACCCCTGAACTTGATCTTGCGCAGGTATTGCCCCCTGTGCCACTGAAAACTGCCGCCGCCCGGCGCTTTATGGAGTTTTGCCAACACGACTTCCAGAGCCATGCCCATGCGGATGGCTTTGACCCCAAGGTGTATGCGGATGCGGTCACACTGGTGGTTGACCGCCTCGAAGCCACCCGGCACATGGAGTAAATCACATGATCATCACTGCCATTAACGCCGAAAACTTTCGCAAATACACCCATCTGCAACTGGAAAATTTACCCGAACGTGGTCTAATCGCCCTCACCGGCGGCAATGAATCCGGCAAAAGCAGCATTGGCGATGTCATACAGTTCGGTCTGTTCGGGCGCACCGAGCAAGTGAAACCCGAAGACGCCGCCAAACTGATTCACTGGGGAGCCAGCCAAGCCAGCGTTGCCTTGCGCCTGCAACACCGGGGGCATGAATACCGGCTGATACGCTCGGTCGACACCGAGGGCAATGTTGCTGCCACCCTGTTTTCCACGGAAGAAGAAGTCACGCTGGCAGATACCCCGGAAACCGTCGAGCGTCAAATCAAAGCGCTGTTCGGCTACTATTACGGCGCATTTTCCAAAGCCTTTTACTGGGGGCAACAAAGCAGCAATACCAAGGAAGGCGACAGCGACAACCTGCGTGCAATTGCCGGACTCAAAGAACACGCCACCCTCAGCAACCAACTGGAACGCGAACAAGCGGAACGCCTCAATACCCTCAAGGAAATGGAAGCTCGCAGCCAACACACGTTACGTGCCATCGACACCTTGCATATTGATGACACGCAACTGCCACGCCTCAACGCCATCGTCACCGATATAGAAGAGCGCCAGCAGCAACTTACCCTCATGGCGCAACGGCTCGACAAAGAATCACTCACCTACGCCAATAACCTCGAAGCTTTTCACGGGGTTAACCAACGCTCCCGTAAAATCGGGCGCTGGACTAAAGCCACGCTGATCGTATTCCTGTTGGCGTTGTTAGTGGGTTTATTCTTCATGTTCACCCCTGAGTGGGGCAAAAGCGTACTGGGCAACCTTTCCGCCTCCCTGCAAGACACACTGGGCAGAGGTACAATCCGCCTAGCTTCGATTGCAGCGTTGGTCGGCGCAGTACTGTTGGTTTACGGCTGGTATGTGGAGATGCGCCGCTTGCGTCCGCTACACATCCAAGCCAATCATCTCGCGGCAGCGATGGAAAACAGCTATCAAGCCTGTACTCAGCCGGTGAGCCGTCAGCTCAACACCGATAGCATCGACTATCTCGTGGAAAAGCACCTCGACATGCCAGACAACAGCACGACCCACCCTGACATGGCTTCCATACCGGAGTGGATACAAACCACACGTCTGTACAAAACCAAAGCACTCCACATACACAGCGCGGCGGATACCCTCAATGTTGGGCTGGCAAATCGTCGAGCAGAATTGGGAAAATACTTAGAAACGGCTAAAGCCGAGATTCTCACCGCCGAGCAACAATTGGAACACCGTGCGCATTTGCAAGCACTGGCAACCGAGCAAGAACAAGCACTGGAAAACGAACGCCGCCAGCAAGTCGTCACCAGTACGGCCATCGACTTATTAAAGCGCGATGCCAGCCACTCGATTGAACGCTTCAACCAATTGGTCAAAACGCGCTGCCCGGAACTGCTGCAACGTTTCACCCAAGCGCATTACAAATCGCTGGAAATTTTACCGGATTTCAGTCTCAAAGTGCTCTCGGAGGAAAAAGGCGACTACCTCGATTTCAACGAAATTTCCACTGGCACACAACGCCAAGTGGCATTAGCCATGCGGATTGCACTCGCGAATGCCTTGGCGGATGCCACCAAAACCGACAAGCAGATGCTATTCTTGGATGAACCCTTTGCGTTTTTCGACTCAGAACGCAGCAATAACACGCTGCAAAGCCTAGCAGAAACCAGTAAAGGTGTGATGAGCCAAATTTGGCTGACCGCGCAAACCAAGCCGGAAGGCATCGCATTAGCGCATCACATTAAATGTCGGCAAGGCGAACATACCCTGAAGGCATAGAAGCTTTCTTCTTTGCGAATTATCAACCTATAATCTCTTCAGCACTACAGTTAGAGGAGATAACATGACTTTTGATAATTTTGCATCCGCACAGTCATTTTTGCTGATCGCGGGCTTTGTGATTGCCTTCATTATGGGGGCAATCGTCAATAAAACACACTTTTGCACAATGGGTGCGGTATCCGACTGGATCAATATGGGCGATACCGGGCGTTTTCGTGCATGGGGTTTAGCCATTGGGGTTGCCCTGCTAGGGGTAGTCTTGCTGGAAATGGTGGGAATGGTCAATGCCAACGGCTCTTACCCACCTTACCGTAACGGGCAACTGATCTGGGCAGAAAACCTGCTGGGCGGCATCCTCTTCGGCATCGGTATGACCATCGCCGGTGGTTGCGGTAACAAATGTCTGGTGCGCATTGGCGCTGGCAACCTCAAATCCATTTTCGTCTTCCTGATTATTGGGGTGGTAGCGTATTTCATGCTGAATCCATTCCCCGGTTCAGATAAAACTTTGTACTCCGTATTGTTTTACCCTTGGCTCAACCCCTTGGCAGTGAATATGGGTAATTCCCAGGATTTAGGCAGTGTCATTGCAGGCGAAGACAATGCCTTGATCGCACGCTTGGTCATTGGTTCGATTATTGGACTATTTTTGGTATGGCTGGCGTTTAAATCCAAAGATTTCCGCAGCAGCAGTGATTTCGCACTCGGCGGCATTGCCGTGGGGTTGTGCGTGTTAGCCGCTTGGTATGTCACCAGCAACATCGTGGTGACTATCGACGAACAGCCCTATCCCCTGACCCAGTATTACAGTGAATGGGACATGCTGGCAGAGTCAGAGGAAGGCAAACCAGCGATTGGTGCTGCACTTGGCGCACAATCCTTCACTTTCATTAATCCAATGGCTCAGGCAGTGGGTTACACCGCAGGCGGTTTCAATAGCAGCCTGCTGACTTTTGGCGTCATGGCTTTCTTTGGCGTCATGGCTGGTTCTTTAGCGTGGGCATTGGTCAGCCGTACCTTCCGTATCGAATGGTTTGCCTCAGCAAGTGATGTCATCAACCATGTATTGGGCGCAGTACTGATGGGGATCGGCGGGGTTTTGGCGATGGGCTGCACGGTTGGCCAAGCCATTACCGGCGTTTCCACCCTGGCGATTGGTTCGTTCATCGCCTTTGCCGGTATTGTGTTGGGCAGTGCGCTCACCATGAAAGTGCAATTCTACAAAATGATGTACGAAGAAGAAGCCAGCTTTGGCAAAGCATTAATCACTGGCTTGGTCGACTTAAAACTGCTGCCCGAATCATTGCGCAAACTTGAAAAAGTTTAACGTAAACTGAAAAAAGGCTTGCAAGCTAAAAGTCTTTCCTTATAATAGCGCTCTCTCACGGGACATTAGCTCAGTCGGTAGAGCATCTGACTTTTAATTAGGTGGTCGTGCGTTCGAGTCGCACATGTCCCACCATACAAAACAAAGGGTTGCA
>JBEUIR010000057.1:0-10685 GCA_040415395.1 Candidatus Thiothrix namsaraevi | reverse complement strand
GCCCCCGACTTCAAAACTTAGAAGAAAAAGTGTGTTCGCTATCACATTCTGCTGACGGTTTTTTAAATATTCTGCACCTACAGGAAACGACACGACGGGAGCTAACACGATGTTTAAAGTCTATATCAACGGGAGTTTTGACTCCACACACGAGACACTCAGCAACGCTTGCCGCTATGCACGGACGCAAGCCATTCTTGACCAACGCGCCTACGTCACTGTGTTTGCAGAAGGCAAAGGCACTAAACCAACGCTTGATACCGAAAGAGCGGTGATGAAAGGCGTACCAGCGTACATTATTACACCTCATGTACGTACCATCACGGAAAACCGTGAAGAACAGCGTAGTGCAGGAATCGGCAATCTGGTTGCCGCAGCAGCACGGCATTCCGCCGGGATCTCCAGGGGCTTTTAAAGAACAACGCTATAAAAATAGGGCTAAACGAACAGTAGGTTGTTCGTTAAACAGTCTTTGTGTATTCAGCAGATGGGGCTACCTGCTGAATACACAAAGCATCTTCAAGCGGGGCATGTCCCCGCTTTTTCTTTGGGGCTAACGCACCCGCACAAAACTCAAAACGTCATAAATAAAACCCAAAATAAACAAAAAATATTTGATTAACGTTTTTTCCATTGTGTGTCCGCTATCACATATCGACACCCATAATTCCCCTACTCTTACCTCATAGCAACATGAACGGCAGACAGGAGTTTTCACATGTTCAAGGTTTTTCTTGATGGCACATATCATTCAACACACAAGACTTTTGCGGAAGCCTGTCGTAACGCACGCATCCAGGCTGAGCGCTACCAAAACGCTTATTTTACGGTGTTTGAGGCGGGCGATGACATTGATCGGGCGTTCCATGCCAACAGCGATACACTGTGTGGTGTACCCGATTACATTATCTCCCCGAATGACAGCGTGGCACATGGGGCGATCTCATTAGCAACCGCATCATCCCTGTTAAGGGTTCGTCTGCCGTCACATGCCTTTGGGTCTTATGAACACCCATTGATATAACTTTGTTTAATCATTTAACCGCTTAAAAAAAACCTTGAGATGATGATCCACCTATTTTAAGGGCTGGTAGTTGGGTCATTATGAACAGTTGAGTTCGGGCTTTCTTGGCTGTTCGTCTCAAGGCATAAAAAGAAAAGCGGGGCTTAGCCCCGCTTTTCAACTCTCCTCCTACCGATTATTCTGTCTAATCAGAATTCGACACTATAGGCAACCCCTATAATATCCTGCTTCATAGTCAAGTCATAAGCATCCATCGGAACAGGACCCGGTGGCGGCACAGTTGCCGTACCTTCCACTGTATTTTCAAGCGCATGAATGTATGAACCCACAATTTTGGATTTTGGTGTCAGCCTCTTCTCAAAACCAAGGGAAACATGCTCTTCCACAACGGCTGGAGCCAGCACGTTAAGCGTTGTCACACCACCAGACACTGGGCTATCACCACGGTTGTATCCAGCCATCAGCGCTAAACCATCATTCACCTGCTGTTTTACACCAATTTTGTATACTGTTTGATCTTCCCAACCAAACCCAGGACCATTATCCGCACCAAAGGGCAGTGGTGTCGCAGGTGAATTTCCGATCGCATCAACGCCAGAGTATTCGATTTTCTGAACATCAGCAGCGATTAATGTTTGCGGTGTTGCCTGAAATGCGATACCTGCGGTAGTCGCGGCGGGTACATCGAACTCACCAGCATTGGGGAACAAACCGCTATATTCATCCATCTTACTCATGCCCACTTTGGAACGGTAAGCAAGACCCGCCGATAATTTGTCAGACAACTTACCCTGGACACCGATAGTTGCCCCAACCCCAGTAGAGTTAGCACCACCATTATTGCTTAGACCAGCAGGATTACTAGTAAAACCAGTAAATGCCCCCAAACCTTCAGCTTCAAAACGCTGCGCCACTAAATTGACCGATGCGCCAATGGCTACATTGTCATTCACCTTATAGCTCGCAGTCGGTGCAATAAACATTTGCTTGAGGTCAATTCTTGTGGAAGTACCTGGCAAACCACCAAAAGAACCTGCGCCGAAAGGCACACCGCTCTCGTAAGAGGTATTCATGCCACCATTACCATAAGCCACAACACCAACGGACAAACCACCCTTCATATCACGCTTATAGCCAGCTTCGGGGATCAGGAACATTTCATCGCCGTTACCATCGGCGATCACATCCGCAGGCGCACCAAACGCTGTTCCTTTGAACGTTGCGGAACGATCCGGTTTGAATATTTCCAAGCCCACATCATAACCATCAGGCGTAAAAGACGCCGCCGCCGGGTTAGTCGCCATACTCATAGGGCTTGTTGCAAAACCAGCAGCCGCACCGCCCATCGCTTTATGAGTTTGCCCCAAACCGGTCGGCGCAAGACCATTGGTTGCGAATACTGACTGAGCGCCTAATGCCAATAGCACAGCTACGGCAAGGGTAGTTTTTCTGAACATAAATAATAACTCCTCCATTATATTTTTGCGATTTCTCAACTTTTGTTGTGAAATAGTGACAGAGGGGTATTAAGCTGTCAAATGCTTATTATCAAGCAAAACAAAAGCTTATGATAATATTATAATATGCGACTTTATGAATATGAAGTTATCCATCACCAAGGATTGCAGCGACCCTCAACGCATCGTCTTCGGTATCCACCCCTGCCCCCGGAATTTCCGCTGCAATATCAACGTGAATTCGATAGCCATGCGCCAATGCACGCAACTGTTCCAGCTTTTCCAACTGCTCGATTTGCGCGGGCGGCATCCCTGCAAACGCTTTCAAGAAACCCGCACGATAGGCATACATCCCAATATGCCGCAGCGCGTAATCGTGCAAGGCAACCCCCGCATCACGCTGCAACGGAATCGGCGCACGGCTGAAATACAATGCCATGCCCTCTGTACCGCGCACAACTTTCACAACGTTAGGGTTAAGAAATTCGGCTTCGCTGGCAATCGGTGTCGCCAAGGTTGCCATGCTGGCTTGCGGGTATTGCGCTAGATTACGCGCCAATTGATGCAAATTTGCCACAGGCGTGAGCGGCTCATCGCCCTGCAAATTCACCACGATGGTGTCATCTGCCCAACCTTGTTGTTGCACCACTTCGGCGAGACGATCGCTGCCGGTTTCGTGGGTACTGGCAGTCATGGCAACCTGTGCACCGAAAGCGCTGCACACGCGCTGGATACGCTCATCATCCGTCGCCACTAGTACTGTGGCAAAACCGGCTGCCATTGCCCGCTCGTGAACATGCTGAATCAAAGGCTTGCCCGCCAATTCGCGCAACGGCTTGCCCGGCAAGCGTGACGAGGCGTACCGCGCCGGAATCACCAACACTGTCTTCATTCGTGTAACGCTTCCACTTCTTCTTGAGTCAACGGGCGGGCTTCTTCTTCCAGCATCACCGGAATGCCATCCCGAATCGGATAAGCCAACCGCGCCGATTTCGACACCAGCTCTTGTTTAGCCTTGTCATAAATCAGCGGCCCTTTAGTGACAGGGCAAGCCAAAATTTCCAGCAATTTCTTATCCATGTTTGAATCCTTGTAAACGGGTAAGGAGAGCGTGAGCAAGCGTCTCATCCAGCACTGCCTCAATCGGCAGATACCAAGCGTTTTGCCCAGCGAATTGACGGCATTTTACCGCATCTTTTTCCGTCATGATGATGGGATGTGTGTCGTCAAAGCACAATTCTGTGCCAGTGAAGGCGTGATGGTCGGGGTAAAGGTGTGGAATGACCTGCAAACCGGCCTGTTCCAGTGTCTGCATGAAACGCTGCGGATTGCCGATGCCGGTAACAACATGCACAGTTTGACTCGCCCATGCGATTAACGGCTGCGCTTCCTCTGTTGCCAAATTCACCAAGGTATCACCACGCATTTGCATGGTATCGCCATTGACGATCACAAAAGCGCAGGACGTGAGACGAGAAATGGATTCGCGCAAGGGGCCTGCGGGCAAGCAATAACCGTTACCAAAACGCCGTTGCCCATCCACCACACAGATTTCTACGTCACGCCCCATGCGGTAATGCTGCAAGCCGTCATCAGCAATCACTATGTCGCAAGCGTGTTGTTGTAGCAAAGTAGTAATCGCTTGATTGCGGTCGCTGCCAATCGCAATAGGAACTTGAGTACGTTGCTTAATCAGTGTTGGCTCGTCACCGATGTCATTCCCTTGACGTTGATACCCCCGACTCACCACCCCCGGCTTAAATCCGACCTCACGCAGCCGTTCCACCAACCAAATGACCAACGGCGTTTTCCCCGTGCCACCCACCGAAATATTGCCAACGACGATGACAGGCACGGGATGTTTCACTTGCTGGCGTTTATGTTGCCACCGCCGCCAAGCCGCTAAGACGCAAAACAGCCCCGTGAGCGGCAATAGCAGGTACTTACCCAGCCGATCATTGCCATACCAAACGTTTAACAGCCAGCGCTCACGTTTCATCGTAATTGTTCAGGTCCCGCGATGAAAAACCTCACCCCCCCGCCCCCTCTCCTTGACAGGCGAGGGGGAGAAAGAGTCGCGTTCCTTAGCCCCTCGCCTGTCAAGGAGAGGGGTTGGGGTGAGGTTCTTTTAGAGGGATGTGAACAGTTACGTTTCATCATGGAATTGCAGCGTGTGCAAACGTGCGTACTGCCCATTCAATGCCAACAATTCGCCATGCTTGCCGGATTCGATGATTTCACCGTCTTGCATTACCAAAATACGATCCGCATTCTCAATCGTGGACAAACGGTGCGCAATCATGAAGGTGGTACGGTTACTGAGCAAATTATCCAACGCCGCTTGGATATGGCGCTCGGATTCCGTATCCAACGCCGACGTTGCTTCATCCAAAATCAACACCGGCGCATTCGAGAGAATCGCCCGCGCAATCGACAAACGTTGGCGTTGCCCACCGGACAACATCACCCCATTATCGCCAATCAGCGTATCGAAACCCTGCGGCAACTTTTCGATAAATTCCAACGCAAACGCGGCAGCAGCGGCGGCACGGATTTGTGCGTCATCTATACCTTGCATAGCGCCGTAAGCAATATTATTCCGCACGCTATCGTTAAACAGCACCACGTCCTGACCAACATACGCAATATGACTGCGCAAATTGTACAAACTCAACTCAGCTAAACGCACCCCATCCAACAGAATTTCGCCCTGTTGCACATCGTAAAAACGGGGCAATAAGTTAACCAGCGTGGTTTTGCCACTGCCTGATTTGCCCACTAAAGCAATTTTTTCACCGGGATTCACGCGCAAATCAATATCACGCAACACCCATTTGTCGGTGTTCGGGTAACGAAATGAAACCTTATGAAACAGCACTTCGCCCCGGCATTGGGTGAGCGTTTGCTTGCCGGTATCGGCTTCGGTAGGGCTATCCAATAATTCAAAAATACCCTCACCGGCAGCAATCGCGGTCTGCAATTGCGCATTCAACTGCGTCAGATTGCGGATGGGGGTAAGCATCAGAATCATCGCCATAATGAAGGAGATAAACGTACCCGGCGACAAGGCTTCCAGTGTGGATTCGCGGGTCGCCATAAACACAATCGCAGCCAGTGCCACCGCTACCATGAATTGCACCAACGGCGTACTGAGCAATTCAGTCACCATGCGTTTCATGTGCAGCTCAATATTCTGCTCATTGGCAGCCCCAAAGCGGCGTTCTTCATACGGTTCGCCATTGAAAATCCGCACGACTTTGTAACCACGGATCATTTCATTGGCAATCTGGGTCACATCCCCCACCGAATCCTGCACTTTATGGCTCAAACGGCGCAAACGGCGCGTGGCATACACCACAATCAGCGCAATCAACGGCACCACCACTAAAATACCCAAGGTTAATTGCCAGCTATACCACAACATCAAGCCCAATAAGCCGAGGATAGTGACGGAATCTTGCACCAACGTCGTCATGCCGCGAATGCTGGCATTCGCCACCTGATCAATGTAGTAACTGACGTAAGCCAATAATTTACCCGACTGGGTATTCTCAAAGAAGCTAACCGGCATCCGCAATAACTGATTAAACACCTGATTACGCAAGGTTTTGGTCACTTGCCGTCCAATCATGCCGATGTAATAACCCGACAAAAACATCGCTGCACCGCGCAATAAAAATAGCCCCAGAATACCGACTGGCAACCACAAAATGGTATCAGGGTCACGTTGAATGATTGCCTTATCCAGCAAGGGTTTCAGACCCCACGCAAAAAAGGGCTGCGTCGCGGCGCTGATCACCAAACCTACCGCTGCCAGCGCCAAGTAATGCCAGTAGCTCAGCGAATAAGCAATCAGCCGTCGATAAACCTGCCAGCCCGTCGTGCGTGGTATTGTCATCCTATTCCTGTGGTTTGCGCGCCGATTGTGAGGTAGCCATCGAGAAATTGGTCAACCCCAAGCGCCCGGCGATGTCCATTGCCGTCACGACTGCCTGATAATTGACACTCGCATCCGCTGAAATGACCAGTGGCGGGGTATTATTACCCATTTCTTCCAAGGTCATGCTCATGGCTTGAAACAGCGTTTCAGGCTGATTATTCAACACTTCACGCCCATTGATATAGTAACGCCCTTGCCCGTCAATCAACAGTTCCAGCTTGTCTTCCGAGGAAGCCGCCGCCACATTACTGGCAGTCGGTAACTCGATCTTGAGTTCAGCGTTCTTGTCAAAGGTAGTCGTGACCATGAAAAAAATCAACAGCATGAATACCACATCAATCAACGAAGTCAAGTCGACCTTGCTTTCACTGCGTTCACGGGTACGGAATTTCATGCAGGCTTACCCCCGCGAGGTAACGGTGCTTGCGCAGGTGCTGGGCGTGCTGGCGACGCGGCAGGTGCACTGGCGGCTGGACGTGCTACGGCTGGTGCAGGCGCAGAGCTTGCTGCCGGTAAGGTTTTGCGGCTGGAATTGGCAATTTCAATCAAACGCAAAGCTTCGCGTTCCATAATCGCCACATAGCCATCAACTTTGGCTTTGAAATAGCGCTCGAATACCAAGGTAGTAATCGCAATCAGCAAACCCACGACTGTCGTGACTAACGCTTCGGAAATGCCCCCCGCCATCTGCTGCGGGTTGCCCACCCCGGCAGTATTGATCGCACTGAACACCCCAATCATGCCCAGTACCGTTCCCAACAAACCCATCATGGGTGCAATCGTAATGATCGTACCCAAAGCTGGCAGGTAACGTTCTAATTCTTGCACCACGTGCCGCCCGGCTTCTTCGACGTTTTCTTTCATAATGTGGCGCGGCAATTCGCGGCTTTCCAGCCCGGTCGCCAAAACGCGCCCCAGCAACGAACCGTTGCGTAATTCATCGACTTGCGCATCCGCCAGCTTATTGATACCGGCGAGTTTGCGGGCGCGTTCAATATCGCTGGCAGGCACAACCTTATTAACGCGCAATGACAAAAAACGCTCAATAATAATCGCTAATGCAATAATCGAACTCAGAATCAGGGGGAACATCATAATCCCACCAGATTTGACTAATTCAAACATATCTAATCATGCCTCATTTTTTTATGATTCAGCCCACATGGTGTATGATCGGTGACTGTCTTATACAACTATACCAACAAAACCATAACATAGTGTACTGTCGATCATGAGAATAATAACAACCGCCCCTGTCAACCTGCCGCCGTTACCGTTGCGCTATTTTTGGCGTTTGGGCGAAGATGACCATATACGCATGGGCTGTCATCACACTGTCACATCTTGCAGCTATGGTTGCACGCCATCACCCACCATACCGGACACGGAACAGGATGTTATCATGCAGGAAAATGCTGCACCCGACCTGAATAATCCCGATTACTACCTCAATCGTGAACTCAGTCTGCTTGCCTTTAACCGCCGCGTCATGGAGTTGGCGCAAGACCCGCGTGTACCGCTGTTGGAACGCTTGCGTTTTCTGTGCATTTCCAGCGCGAATATGGATGAGTTTTTTGAAGTCCGGGTTGCCAGTCTCAAGCAACAATTGCAACTGGATGTCGCCTCGATTGGTGCAGATGGCTTAACCCCAACGGCGGCTTTGAAGCAAATCACGACCACGGCGCACGCGCTGGTTGACTCCCAATACAAACTCCTAAACGAAGCCATCATCCCCGCGCTGCGCCAAGAAGGCATTTACTTTGTACGCCGTACCCATTGGGATGAACGCCAACTGACCTGGCTATCGGATTATTTCGATCGCGAACTCATGCCCTTGTTAAGTCCGCTGGGGCTAGACCCCGCGCACCCATTCCCGAATGTCATCAATAAAAGCCTGAATTTCATTATCAGTTTGCAAGGCACGGATGCCTTCGGGCGTGAAATTGATACCGCGATTGTGCAAGCCCCGCGCAGCCTGCCGCGCATTATTCGCCTACCCGAAGGCATGGCTGCCAGCAACGACAGTTTCGTGTTCCTCTCCTCGATCTTGCACGCTTTTATAGATCGGCTATTCCCCGGCATGGAAGTGTTGGGCTGTTATCAATTCCGCCTCACCCGCAATAGCAATATGTACGTGGATGAGGAAGAAGTCGACGATCTATTACAAGCCATGCAGGGTGAATTGCCACAACGCAATTACGGCGCGGTGGTACGCTTAGAGGTCGCAGACCATTGCCCGCCCGACAATATCGAATACCTGATGGAACACTTTCACCTGTGTGAACAAGATGTGTACAACGTCAATGGTCCTGTCAATCTCAATCGTTTAATGGCGATTGCGGATATGGTCGATCGCCCTGACCTGCGCTTTCCACCGTTCCGCCCTGCCCCATCGCTCACCGAACGTCACCCGGATTTGTTTGAGCGCATCAAACACGGCGATGTCTTGGTGCATCACCCCTACCAAAGTTTCCAAACAGTACTGGACTTTATTGAGCAAGCGGCAAAAGACCCTGATGTATTGGCGATTAAAATGACGCTGTACCGCACTGGCAAGCAATCCGAACTGGTTAAACACCTCATACGTGCCGCCCGTTTAGGCAAAGAAGTCACGGTCGTGGTGGAATTGCGGGCGCGTTTTGATGAAGAAGCCAATATCGGTCTTGCCAATCAATTACAGAATGCCGGAGCGCATGTGGTGTATGGCGTGGTGGGTTACAAAACCCATGCAAAACTGTGTCTGGTAGTGCGGCGCGAAGGCAAACACTTACGCCGTTACGCGCACCTTGGCACAGGCAACTATCACCCCGGCACGGCACGGATTTACACCGACTTCGGCTTGCTCACCTGCCAACCGGACATGACCGAAGACGTGCATAAAGTCTTCCACATGCTCACTGGGTTAGGGCGAATGCGCAACCTGAAGTATTTGCTGGAAGCGCCTTTCACCTTACACCAAGCGGTGATGGACAAAATCCAGCGCGAAACCCAACACGCACTGGCGGGCAAACCAGCATTAATCCGCGCTCGCATGAATGCCTTGATTGAACCGCAAACCATCAGCGCCTTGTACCAAGCCTCGCAAGCAGGCGTGCGGGTGGAACTGGTGGTGCGCGGGGTGTGTTGCTTGCGCCCCGGCATTGCGGGCATTTCCGAAAACATTCATGTGCGCTCGGTCATGGGGCGGTTTTTGGAACACCCACGGGTGTTTTATTTTCAGAATGCTGGGGATGAAGAATTGTATTGTTCGAGTGCGGACTGGATGCCGCGTAATTTCTTCCGCCGCGTCGAAGTCGCCTTCCCGATTTTAGACCAAGCGCTGCGCCAGCGGATTATCCGTGAAGCATTTGAATTGCACTTGCAAGACAATACGCAGGCGTGGGAATTACAGGCTGATGGCACGTACTTGCGCCAACAACCTGAAAATGACGAGATGGAAAGCATCAACGCACAACAACAACTGTTGAAGCTGCTGGCTAATGTTTAATGCTTGAACAGATGCGGCGCTTTGGCTTTGGTAGCTTCCCAACCAGAGCGCCCAGGTTTACCGGCTGGGAATACCTCTTCAGCCTTAGCACTGAATGCTTGTTTAGCCGTAGCGCTGGTCGCCCCATTGCTACCCTTCCGAGGGGTGGTATTAACGACGGGTAACGCAATCGCCTGCCCACTCAAACCGTTATACACCGCCAATACTTTGCGCACATAATGCTGGGTTTCGTTATACGGTGGAATGCCTTTGTATTTGTCGACCGCGCCTTCGCCCGCATTGTACGCCGCAACCGCTTTGTATAAATCACCGTCATAGCGTTTCATCAACCAGCTCAAATAGCGTGTGCCGCCGTGAATATTTTGGCTGGTGTTAAACGCATCATCGACCCCGAAACGTTCGGCAGTCGCGGGGATCAATTGCATCAAACCCTGCGCCCCCTTGGGTGACACGGCGGTACTGTTGTAGCAGGACTCGACGGCGATCACGGCTTTCACCATATCCGCGCTAACCCCATACTTTTCCGAATATTTTTGGATGGATTCCTGGTGTGCTTCTGCCCTTTTATTAACCGCATTGGCATTGGTGCCGCAGCCTGACGCTTGGGCTGTTTGCACGCAAGCAAACCCCAGCAAGCTGACAAAAATAGCACTGTTCAAACGTTTCATGTGTTTTCCCCAAATCAAACTACCACCGAGTATATTAGCAAAAACTTATAATTCAAGTTTTCTTTTTAGGGCAAGGTGATAAGCAAAAGTTCCGTTAATCGTTGATGCC
>JBEUIR010000056.1:0-10916 GCA_040415395.1 Candidatus Thiothrix namsaraevi | reverse complement strand
TGTAACCATTGCTCTACCAGCACTTTAGCGCGGCGGGCGTATTCGTCATACGCATACTGCCAAGCTTCACCGGTGAGTTCGGGGAAATACAGCGGCTGGCAATCTTGTGCCATGATTTCAGTGGCAGCAAGGTAATAACCTTGATTGCGGTAGCGCCAGGTAAACTCTGCACCACCGCATTGCAGCTCATCTCTGGGAAACGCACGTTTGAGCAATAGGCGCGTGCGGATTTCTTTGTAACCCTGTTCCTTTTGGTGGTTGAGCACGTGCAAACTGCCATCGCCTTCGGCTAAGACGCGGTATTTGCCATTGGCGCTCTTTTGCAACACCCAGTGGTGTGGTTCGGTGTCACCTTGGCGTAGTTTGGCGCTATTATCATCACTCAGGCATTGGATGGCGGAAAACGCGATTACCCATTCTTGGGTTGCGGGCTTATCATCCAGCTCAAAGGGAACCCCCAGCACCTGACAACCCAGCCGTTTGCGGTTATTGGCGGGGGTATAGAAATGGGGGTAACGTTGACGGAACGGGTTCGCGGTGGTGTCGGCTGACAACGCTGCGTTCAATTCCGCGCTAATGGGGCGGAATACGTCATCGTATTGTTCCCCCATTAAATCAGCCTTGTTCTTGTGCAATACGACCCAACCATTTGCCGCCGGTAACGAGGGTACTGCGGGGGGGAAACGGGTGTCAAAAGCGGCTTTGTACCAGTGATTACTGAGTTTAGGCGCTGGTTTGTCAGGCGCTGCGCTGCCCGCAGTGCTCAAGCAGCAACCGATGACAAGCAGTAAGCGCTTTAGGGTTGTGGTATTGTACAGCATCAGCTTGGTTATCCTCCGTGATAATCCTGTCATTAGGCGGCTGTTCGTGCAAAGCCCTGTTGTACCAAAGTATCCATCAGTGCTTGCCATTGGGCCTGCGTTTTGGGGTTTTGGCGCTTAAGCAGGCTATGCAGTTCTATCATGTCCACTTCGCGGTAACAGGAACCTCGTGCCTGGACTTGCCGCCGGAAATCCCGCGCGGGTGGCACACCCAGAATCGCGTCGTACTGGTAATAGCGGCTATCCGTTGGGCTAAGTGACGCTTTGTTCCTGAATCCGGTGATATAAATATTAGCACCACCACCAAGTCGCAAAGGATACAGCGCAATCTTGTCCGCTGCCAGTGGTTGGTTATGAATATCCGTATTACCCATGATCGACCCGTTTAACATGCCGTTAATGGAGATCGTGTGTTGCCCACCGATGTGCAGGTGATTATTGCGAATATGCAGGTTATGGAATGCCCCATCGGTTGCAAAGATGCCTTGCAATGCACCATCAGAGTAAATCACGTTACCGGAAATACTGACGTTGCGCATGATTGCCCCGCCAAAACGGTCGATTCCATCCGCTGTACGGTCAGGAATCAATTGGAAGGCATCGCGGTGTGCCATGCGTAAGAACGGGAATACCCGGTGGGTGCGCCCGCGCTGTTGCTGATAGGCATTGATATTGTTCACTAGCTTGTCGAAGTCTTGGGCAAAATTGGCGTACACGGTGTCATCCACTGCCACTAAATCGCCAATCGTCAAATTGCCTAGGCTGTTAATTTGCATAAAATCGCGAATAAAAAACGTCTGCCCCATGCGTTTCCCGCGCAGGTTGAGTTTGGGAAAACGCCATTGTTCCGCGTCACTGATTGGCGGCAGGCGATTGTACAATTCTTGGGATTGGGTTTGATTGCGGATCCAGTACAAGGGGGCGCTATTGTTTTCACGGATAATCTTGTAAGCGGCGGCTTTACTGTCATTGGCGGGAATCTTGGCAGCACTGTATTTGCCTTCCAGCAATTCTTTGAGAATGGCGTTGTGTGCGTAATCTTGGTTGCCATTGGTGTTGAAGGTGTCTGCCAGGGTAATAATGAAATCATTCCCACTGGTGGCGGCGGCTGGTGATGCAGGAGCGGGTGCGGGTGCGGGTCTTGCTGGATCTGGCGTTACTGGATTCGGTGCAGCGGGCGGTGCGTTCAGCCAGTCGGTGAGGCGTTTGGCTTCAGCGTTGTAATAATCACGTCGCTCCTGCCACACATCTGCCGAGGCTTGATTGCGGGCTTGCAAGGCTTCGCGCATTTTGGTGTCGGCGTCTTTTGCCAAATCATTCATTTCCTGAATTTTGGCTTTGACAATGGCGCGGTTGTCCGCAGCGCTGGTGATGGTTTGTGGCATGGTGTCGTTCCCCAAGTGTTATCCGCCCGTCGTATTATTCGATAGACCACAGTCTCCCTCTAAAGTTAGAGGCGGACGTAGGTTTTTATTTCTTAATTCTAGTGTGAAATAGACCACTCGTTGGAAAAAATATACCGTTGTCGCGATTTCGTCCAATATGTGCAATTAAGCAGCGTGTACAAGCATGTTGCGCCCATCAGAGTAATAACTGCTGGGGCTGCTGCTGGCTTTGCTGGGAACCATGTTCTGCACCAGCCCTAGGAGTTTACCGTGGCTTTTTTCAATGCAGTCAATGCCGGTGCGGACATCCTGTTTGGTGGAGCGGTTGTTCGCCACGATCAACAAAGTGCCATCGGCACGGTTTGCTAGCAATAAGGAATCAGCCATGCCTAGCACGGGAGGCGCGTCAATAATCACGTAATCAAAAATTTCGCGTGATTTATCCAGTAAGGTTTGCATATTATGGCTGGAAAGCGCCTCCACTGGGTCAGGCACCGCCGGGCCTGCGCAAACCACGAATAATAACCGCGCACCTTTCACCCGTGCCAGTGGGCTTTCATGCGCCGCACCCGTGAGGTAATGGGTTAAACCGTGGGTATTATCCAGTTCCAAATGCTTATGTACGGTGGGCTTGCGCAAATCGGCATCAATCAGCAATACCTTATTGCCAGTATTCGCCAGCATCAGCGCCAGGTTAACCGCCGTCGTGCTTTTGCCTTCCCCCGGTAACGGGCTGGTGATGTGCAAGATTTGCGGAAACTTGCCATTATTCGCCAACACCAGCGACGTTTTCAGGTAACGCAAGGCATCCACCCACACCGGGTCTGGATTGCGGCTGAGCAATTCTGCCTGCGTACCACGCCCCAAGGTTTTACTGAAAGGCAGGGAATGCAGCACTTGGTATTTGCCACCGATTTCCTGTAAATCGGCGGTGAGACGCACTTTGGGTTGCAAGCTTTCACGTAACAACACCAGCAGTGAACTCAGGAATAAGCCCGACAATAATCCTAATAACCCGTATTTGGCGTAATTCGGGCCATCTTTACGCGGCGGAATAATGGCTTTGTCCACCACCGAAATGCTGCCGGTTTGCGCCGTTCCCACCACGCTGATTTCCTTGAGACGTTGCAGCAAACCGTCGTACAAACTGCGGGACGTTTCAACATCGCGCTTGAGGTTGGCATAACCAATGCTGTCATCACGAAATTGCAGCAATTGCTGTTCTAAGAGCTTAATTTCTTTGCCTAGCTTACTTTCTTCCGCTGCGGCAGCTTCATACGAGGCTTTCATATTCGTGGTGGTGCTGGAGCGGATATGGGCACTTTCGGCGGCAATTAGGCGTTTCCGGCTATCAATCTGCTCTTGTAACGACAGCATTGACGGGTAATTCGGCTTGAATAGCTCTAGGTTTGCCAAGTAAGTGCTTTCCAGTTTACCTAGCTCTTTTTTGTGTTCTTGAACCAGAGGATTGTCATCCACATTCAGTCCGCCGGAAAGCTTGCCCTTGCTGTCATACAGGCTCTGGGTTTGGATGCGCTTTTCTTTAGCCGCCATGAAGGCTTTGCTGAGTTCTTCCAGATTTTTTGCAATCAACGACTTGTCTGAATCGGTATCGACAATGTTTTTGTCACGCGCATAACGGATCAGCGCAGTTTCACTGGTTTGCAGTTTGGCGCGAGCTTCGTCAATTTGTTTATCGAGGAATTGCTTGGCCTGTTCAGCCGACGCCTGACGACCACGGTGCTGCAATTGCACGAATACTTCTGTCATGCTTTGCACCACATCCCGCGCCATGACCGGATCAGCCGCCGTGAAGTGGATGTCAATAATGCGCGAGTTACGCACCGGGCTGATGGTCAGGTGTTCGAGAAAAACCTCTTCTGCCGATACGGGTGAACTATCCCCTAAAGCGTTATCACTACTAGGGAATAATTGGCGCACATCCGCTACCAAGCTTTTCATCGGATCAGTCAACCAGTAAACCGGGGCTTTAAATGCCCGCTCTTGTAGCAATGTGTTGCGAATCCCTAAGGTATCAATCACTTCGGTCGCCAAATCGCGGCTGCGCAACATTTTATATTGGGTGTTGTAGAAAATATTTTCATCAATATAGGATGGCGGACGGGCGGTATCCACGTCATATTCGAGTAACTTGGGCGAAGTTGTTTCGATTTTGACACTGGTTTTCGCCGTGTAGGTCGGGTTAGTCAGCAATGCCAACGCCAATAGCAACACCGTCATCAGGGTAGTTGCTATCACGATTGCCCCCATATTCTGGCGCAAGGTACTCCAGTAATGCGACAAGGGGATTTTAGGCGGCGAAGCATAAGCGCTGTAATCACGCCCTGCTACGGGTTCAGCCAGCAAAATCTGCGGGGCGTTAGGCGATTCCTGCACGGTCTTGGCAGGGTAATGAATCGGGGAAGCGTCTTTGCCTTTCATAATGGTTACATTGCCTTTCTTGACCGTAGCCGGTAGTGCTTTTTGGTAAAATTGAATGAATTGATCCGTTACCAGTGTCCAGGTGTAATGCGTTAGCACACGCTGGTATAAGGTAGCGCCGACTTGTTGCACTGCCGACGGATCATCGAGAGCGGCTTGCAGGCAATCGTGTAATGCATTGGGTTGCCCGGTCGGAAACAGAATGCCTTTGCCGCCGAGTGCTTCACTGTTTGCATCAATATCACTGGCGATGCAACAGCAGCCGAGGCTCATCGCCTCCAGCAGGGTAATCGGTAAACCCTCCATCTGTGAGGGCAGTACGTATACAAAAGCGTTGCCGTACCATTCGGCTAAGGCTTCGCCATAAACAGCCCCGGTAAACACGATATTCGGGTTCCCGTTGGCCAGGGCTTGCAATTCATCGCCATAGGGGTCTTGCGCACGTGCACTGCCCACAATCACCAGTTTGACGCGGGGTTGCACCAATTGCTGATAGGCTTGAATCAGATCGTGTACCCGTTTTTCCAAGGACAAACGCCCGACGTAGAGAATATAGCCGCCTGCTGTTACCCCATAAGCGGTTATTGTATTGACCGCAGGGGGATGCAATCGGGGCGTGATGCCGGTAGGGATATAGGTGACATCCTGATGGTACTTTTGCTGGTAATACTGCTGGAGGGTGCGCGAAACCGCCGTGGCATCATTCGCAAACCAAAACGTCAGCTTTTCTGATAGTTGGAAAAACAGTCTGGCGACCCAGTTCCATGAGTTACGTTCCCATTCATGCCCGTGGCTTTGAAATACGGTGTAACGCCCACCCAAACGCGGCAAAAACGAAAACAAGCTAGGGCCGACCGCATGGTAATGCACCACGTCAATGCCTTTCACCGAAAACTGATGCAGGCTCGCGAGGATAACCAGTACCATTTTTTCAAAATATTTATGGCGCAACGTAGGCAGCGGAATAATCCGCATCCCCTGATAATAAAAGGGCGTCGGGTGCTCCGGGGTGGTTGCCGTGTACACAATAACTTGATGCCCGGCATCGACCAACCTTCTGCCCAACTCGATGGTATAGGTCTCAACCCCGCCGATGCGGTCGATTCCTTTGATGGCGATGAATGCGATTTTCACGGGATGCTCGTTTTTGATGGTTTCGTTAAGCTTGACAATAGGCAAAGCTGTCAGCCGCCGCCATGCAGGCGTGGACAAATGGCAGAAACCACTCGATGATGCGTCTTAATGGGTTTTCTAATAAGAAATAATAATCCCAATACCTGTAGGCATAAAATCATTGCTACGGTCAAGAGCAGCGGTGTACCCACGCTCTCCAGCATCCAACGCAAACCCCACAACACGCCCAGCAGCCCGATAACTGGCAGTAATTTGCAGATGACCACCTGAACCAAGTGCCAAAATTTACAACGCACGATACTTGCTATGACCCACAAGCGCAGTAAAGCCGTCACCATTGCTGCCACCACACCGGCAAAAATAACCCCATCCGCATCAAACTCATTAATCAGTGGCAGCAGCAAGCCCAGCTTGAGTGCGATTTCCAATAATGCCAGCGTCGCATTGGTGCGTTGTCGCCCTAAAGCATTGAAATACGGTGACGTTGCCAACTGCACGGCGAGACCCGGCAAAATCAACGTGAATAGGGTAAGTGAGCTTGCCAGCGCTGCATACGTGTCGCCCACCCACAGGGTAAGAAACGGAGCACCCAACAACCAGGTATTAAACGTGGCTAACAACGCCAACGACACCCCAATTTGCAAGGAAGTCAGCGTAGTATCCAGCGCACTCGCCAGCCGCTGTTCCCCCGCATGGCGCATAATGATGGTGTCCCAATAGCTTTGAAAGCGCATTAGAATCTGCGTCAACATGTCGATGACCACCACCATAATCGCATAAGGTGCGACCGCACTCACGCCGAGCAATACCCCAACCAACAGGTTATCAGTGCGGTATTTGAAAAATTCTGCCACCTGCGTGACTGCGGCGTATTGGCTGAAACCGAGTAGTTCGCGCACATGCCGCCCATCCCATGCTTGCCAATCGAGGTAGGTGCTGCGTTCACGCCAATACACACTGCCCAGCATCAACGCAAAAAACAGCACATTGATCACCGAGGCATACACCAAAATGGTCATTAACCCACCGCCTCCCCACAGCAGCAGTGGAATTCCCACCAAGCGCAGCACAATCCGCACAATTTCAAACAGCCCGATTTCCACATAGCGCACTTCTGCCCGCAAAATGCTTTGGTACAAACGCAAGGGAATCGAGAGCGCCACCTCCACCAGCAATAGCGTAATCACATCCGGTAGCGGTTGATAAGCGGCAGGCAACACCCCGCTGTACAGCAATAACTGCACGGCACTGGCAATGCCAATCAAGATTGCCGCCAAGCCTAATGACAGCAAAAAAGCGCTGCTGAACGTGCGTCGCCATTGCGGCTTATCCGCGCTATGCACCGACAAATAGCGGGTACACGCCAAGGCAATCCCAAAATCCAGCAGCATTAAATAGCCGGTAATCGACGTTGCCATAGCCCAAATGCCGAAATCGTTTGTTCCCAAGGCATTGAGCACAAATGGCAACAACAGCAACGCCCCAACCGCATTCAGCCCAATTGCCAGCAAGCGAATCAGGGTAGAGCTGGTATAGCTATTGTGTTTAACCATCGGTAGCGGCATCCACCAAGGCTACCAAACGCTGATCCCAGTCAAAGGTATAACGCGCCTTGCACTGCGCGGTTTTGGCTTGAATCACGCCCGCGTAACCGGGTAATTGCAGGAAACGGCTCAGCTTGTGGGTCAATTCCAGTGGATCGTGGGGGTCAAATAACAGTTCTTCGTCGGGTAAAATTTCACGAATTTCAGCAATATCACTGGCAAGACAAGGCAAACCATACCCCATTGCCTCAAGCAGGGCATTGGGCGAACCTTCGTGCAAGGTCGGCAGCAACAACAAATGGCAGCGTTGCAAAATAGCGGGAACATCATCACGCCAGCCAAGAAATTTCACCCGTTCCGTTAACCCATTGGCGGTGACGTATGCTTGCAACTCTGCCTGATAATTCCGCCCGCTGTTATCACTGCCAATCAATAAGTATTCCCAGTTTTGCGTGGGCAATTGTTGCAGTGCTTGCAAGACCAACAACTGATTTTTGCGCGGATTCAACACCGACAGCGTGGCAATCCGCACCGTGTCCTGGCGAATATTCGGCAACTGAATCGCTAAGGCTTGCGTAGCAATATTATTGGGCAAGCTTTGGGTTTTATCCTGCCCGCCGGAACGTTGATTGATGATTGCCTTCATGGTGTCGCTGGTGGTGATTACTTGATGCGAGTAACGAATCCCCAGCTTTTCCAACGCGCTATGCACCCAGATACGTGGACGGGCAAAGCGCTTTTTTGCCGCATCGAAAATATCATCCCCACGAATAAACGTGAGAGTACGCACGCCCAAACCCCAACTGGCTAGAATCGACAAACTGGCATAAAAAAACGAAAACATGAGGTGCTGTTGCACCTGATGTTCACGGGTCAGGCGGCGCAATTCACGCAAGGCACGGACATAAAATTCCGGCCAATACCACAATGAAGTCGGGCGGGAGCGCATCGGTAAAATGACGGGCTGGATATTCTCACCTTCGACGGGCAGCTTTTCCGTCGCAATATAGATCACCCGATAACCCGCCGCATCCAAGGCACGGTAAGCGCGGTACAGGCGTGTGGTAAACCCGCCTTGCTTATGCCGGTAATACGCGGACAAAATAGTAGTGGCACTCATGAAACAAACTCACGTGTAGACATAAGTACACCCTATCATCGTATTGAATCGCTGTTGAGCACCGCCGCGAACAGTGGTAGCAGTCGCAGGAAGACTGGCACAAGCCACCTGCGCATAGCGTATACTACGCCTTCCCCTAACCAGTTAGTGACCGTCATGACTCGACAATACCGCGCTGTTTCGCTGCTTTCCGGCGGTCTTGATTCCATGCTTGCCACCAAAGCGGTGCTGGAACAAGGCATTCATGTGGAAGGCATCAATTTTTACACTGGCTTCTGCGTAGAAGGCCATACCCATGCTATCCGTAAACACCACAGCGACAAAATCAAGCGCAACAATGCCTTGTGGGTAGCCGAACAGCTCGGTATCAAACTGCACATTGTGGATATTGTGGAGGAATACAAAGATGTCGTGCTCAACCCCAAATACGGTTACGGCGCGAATATGAACCCTTGCCTTGATTGCAAGATTTTTATGGTGAAAAAGGCGCACGAGTGGATTCAGCAAAAAGGATTCGACTTCATTATTACCGGTGAAGTCGTGGGGCAACGCCCCATGTCGCAACGTGCCAAAACCATGCCCATTATTGCGGCAGAATCCGGCGCAGAAGAATTACTATTACGTCCATTGTCAGCGCGTCATTTGCCCCCCAGCAAACCCGAACGCGAAGGCTGGATTGACCGGGAAAAATTGTTTGGTTTCATGGGGCGCAGCCGCAAACCGCAAATGGCACTCGCCGCGCAATGGGGAATCGCCGAATACGCGCAACCGGCGGGCGGCTGTTGCTTCCTCACGGATGCCAACTACACCGACAAGCTGAAAGATTTGTGGGCGCATCGCCCTAACCGTGATTACGAACTCGATGACATTATGTTGCTGAAAATCGGGCGGCATTTACGCCCCCGCCCGCATTTCAAAATGATTGTGTCACGCGAGGAAGGCGAAACCCATTTCCTCGAAGGTTACAAAAACCAATTCATTTGGATCAAAACCGCCAGTCATTCCGGCCCGTTAACCTTGCTGGATGGCGACACGATTACGGATGAGGATATCCAACTAGCCGCGCAAATTTCAGCCCGTTACAGCCAAGGCAAACACGCGCTGGATGTCGTGTGCGAATTCGGACGACCGGGGGCTGCGGTTCGGGAAATCAGTATCGCCCCGTTAACGGATTTGCCGGATGCATGGTTGCTGTGAATCAGCCTTCCACTATTAATTGCTGATCACGCACCCGCAGGCTGGCATTGCCCGCCAATACGGCGGTAAACAAGTCATTCACCAAAGCGCCACGCCAGTCATCAGACAGGGTGGTACGCCCTTCCTCCAGCATTTTCTCAAGCTGTTGGCGGGTCGCAATCATTTGCGCCGAAATGCCGTTTTCGTGTGCCACCTGATTGAGCAGTGCGGTGAGCACATCGGCAACCACGCTCATCTCCGCATCCAGCTTGCGGCGACGCGGTAGCATCGGGCATTCACCTTCGGGAACGGCTTTGCCACGTGCAATACACGCCAGCCATTCCCCCGCACCGCGTTCAATCTGTTCATCGCTCAAGCCGCGAATCTGGCGCAATGCCGCTGGGTTATCCGGTTGCATCCGTGCCATATCCAGCAAGATTTCATCGGACAAGATCCAACGCCGGGGAATATCTTTGAGTAATGCCCGCTGTTCACGCCATGCGGCTAATTCACGCAAAATGGCCAGTTGCTGCGGCTTGAGGATTTGCAAGCCTTTGACCCGCTCCCACACCGTCTGCGGGTCAACTGCATACGTAGCCGGATCTGCCAGTTTCTGGAACGGTTTTTCCAGCCAGCGCATCCGCCCCAACTGCTCCAGTTGTTCACGCAAGTGTAGATAGACATCACGCAAATGGCGCACATCGTCAATGGCGTATTCCAGTTGCGCCTTTGTCAGGGGGCGACGTGACCAATCGGTACGTGATTGCGATTTATCCAGCGACAACCCCAGCAAGGCTTCGACCAAACGTGCATACCCCAATTGGTCGCCCATGCCCAATACGGCAGCCGCGACTTGGGTATCAAACAGCGGGGCAGGTACGTTGCCGCCGCCTAAATGGTGGAAAATTTCCATATCCTGCCAGGCAGCGTGCAGGACTTTCAAGCGCTGTGGCTGGTTAAGCCAGTCCAGAAACGGTTGCAAATCACTAAGCGCCAGCGGGTCAATGCACGCCAACGTGTCAGCACTGGCAATCTGGATCAAACACAAACGCGGGTAATAGGTTTTTTCCCGAATGAATTCCGTATCCAAGGTAATCCATTCGGCAGCATCCAGCCGTGCCAGCAGGTCAGTTAACTTTTCAGCATTATCAATATAATCAAACATAAGTGGTGCGCTTCAACTAAAACAGCGGAGATTGTACGGCAAACATCTGCGCAACCATACCTTGGAACACCGGCATACCCATTTCCACCGGATTCAGTGGCGGGCCACCGGCTTGCCCGGCTAAATCGT